>CAYNXU010000150.1:0-4655 GCA_964401225.1 uncultured Nitrosomonas sp. | reverse complement strand
TCCTCGGCAAATGCGTGATCCGTGATCACGACATTGGCTTCACGTGCTAATAAGAGACTAAAGGGGTCGATATTGGACGAACCGACGGTGGTCCAATAGTGGTCAATGACGGCGACCTTGGCATGGAGATAGCTTTTTTGATATTCGTGAATAACGATACCTGCGTCAAGAAAATAATTGTATAGAGCGCGTGTCGCATGATGTTGGAGGCGATACTCAATTTTTCCTTGTAGCAGAAGAATCACGGATACTCCCCGGTGTGCGGCCTGGATGAGCGCTCGGCGAAAATTTCTTCCAGGAAGAAAATAGGCATTCGCAATAATGATTTCATGATAAGCAGTGGCAATCGCTTTAAGATAAGCGCGTTCTATATCACGCCGATGGCGAAGATTGTCACGTATGACAAATGCTGCCCGCTGATTACCCACCGGTTTTATGACTGGGGTTATTTCAAGGTGGGCAATCCAGCGTTTCTTGAAATGCGCCCAAGCGACAAGCATCCATAAGCGCCTGGCTGTAGAATGGATGGATGCGAGTAGCGGCCCTTCGATTTTTACGGCATGATCAAAACGGGGTGAGGGCTCGCCAGGTTTGTATTGGTCATTGATAATATTGATTCCACCAATAAAAGCAATCCGGGCGTCGATGACGGCAAGCTTGCGATGCATGCGGCGCAATCGGTGGCGTTTGAACTGGAAAGTAAACACTTCTTGACGGTATAGCAGAACCTGGACACCTGCCGCGAGGAGGTTTTGAATGATTCTCTTAGGAAAATCAAGGGAACCAAATCCGTCTATGAGTAGATGAACAGCAACGCCTCTTTGGGCAGCACGTTTCAGCGCATTAGCAATACTGATGCCTGTTAAATCATATTTGAAAATATAGGTTTGAAGGTGGATTTCCTGCCTGGCCTCATCAATCGCGGCTTCTAGTGCTGGAAAATATTGTGCGCCATTTCGAAGCAATGTGATCCGGTTGCCGCCGATAAAATCGGGACGACTCATGCACGAATGATATTCGCTGATAAAGCCGCATGATCAGAAATTTTCGACCAAGGGCGGCTTTGATGAATAAGTGCATTTTTTACCTGGAAGCCACGTACATAAATTCGATCAAGGCGCAACAAAGGGAAAATAGAAGGGTAGCTGCGAGCGGTTTTGCCGTGGGTCTGTTCAAAAACCTCGGTTAATTCCAGGTGTTTTACCAGAATACGGCTGGCTGTTCCATGCCAATCATTGAAATCTCCTGCAATCACAAGGGGTGCATGCGCAGGAACGAGTTGCATGATACGCTTTTCCATTGCCCTGAGCTGCTTGTGCTGGCCTCGTCTAAATAATCCCAAATGAACGCAAATACAGTGTAGGTTTTCCTGCCAGCCAGGGATACTAATTTCACAGTGAAGCAAGCCACGGTTTTCAAAACGATGAGACGAAATATCTTCATTTTCCCAACTGACAATCGGGAATCGGCTGAGAATCGCATTGCCGTGATGGCCCTCGTCATATACCGAGTTTTTGCCATAAGCAAAATCTTTCCATACCGAATCTGCTAAAAATTCATATTGAGAACTAGCGGGCCAGTTTTCGAAACGGGAAGCATGTTTGCTATGTTCACCCACCACTTCCTGTAAAAAAATGATGTCCGTGTCTAGTGCGCGCAAGTGATCGCGCAGCTCATGCAGCACCATGCGTTGATTAAAATAGGAGAAGCCTTTATGGATGTTGTGGGTAGCAATATGCAAATTGTTGATCATCGGCAAATCATCACGAATCGGCATCACGTATTCTGGACCTCTTTAAATAATCAAAACGCGCTTCCTTTCATAAGCGCTCCCTTGTTACTTTGAGACAGCAAGCATTCTTTCAAGTGTCAGCTTGGCAAGCTTTGCTTCGTGCTCTGGCACCTTGATTTGATTGACAACGTTACCGGTGACCAGATTTTCCAGAGACCACGCGAGATGTTGAGGATCAATCCGCGCCATCGTGGAACACATGCATACCATGGGTGACATAAACTGAACAATTTTTCCCTGGGACTTGAATTCCTCCGCGATACGCCCAACCAGATTCAGTTCGGTGCCCACTAGCCAACGTGTTCCCGCTTTGGCCTCACGGATTGTGTTGATGATGTATTCAGTGGAGCCGACATAATCGGAAGCTTTGCAAACTTCGAAACTGCATTCCGGGTGAGAAATGACCAGGCCGTCAGGATACTGATTGCGAAATCGCAGAATATGCTGTGGCTGGAACATCTGATGGACGGAACAATGTCCTTTCCATAATAGGATTTTGGCTTTTCTGATTTGTTCTTCAGTCAACCCGCCCATGGGTTCGTCAAAATCCCATACAGGCATTTCTTCCATGGAGAGACCGAGCTGATGACCGCTCCAGCGTCCTAAATGTTGATCGGGGAAAAAGAGTACTTTCTCGCGTTGCGCAAACGACCATTGGAGAATTTTAGTGGCATTGCTGGAAGTACAGACTATTCCGCCATGTTCTCCGCAAAAAGCTTTCAAATCAGCGCTCGAATTGATGTAGGTCACGGGCGTGATCATGTCGTCGGGGTCGAGAATTTCCGCGAGTTCACGCCAGGTTCGCTCTACTTTGGAAAGATTGGCCATATCAGCCATCGAACAACCTGCGGCGAGATCGGGTAGAATGACAATCTGCTCCGGGCTTGAGAGGATGTCTGCAACTTCTGCCATAAAATGCACGCCGCAAAAAACCAAATAATCGGCATCCGTTTGCGCGGCGAGATAAGATAACTTCAGGGAATCTCCCGTCAGGTCAGCATGGCAATACACGTCGGCGCGTTGATAATGATGGGCCAAGATGACAGCGCGTTTTCCCAGTTTCTCTTTTGCGCTGGTAATGCGCTGCGCGCAGATCTCATCCTGTAGCAGTTCGTAATTTTCAAAATCGATGGCGTTTGCATGCATGGCTATTTGAGATTTTTAATTGTGAAATGCGTTACCATAATCATATTGTGACAGGGATTCAAGTTTAAAGGGGGGTAATGTAAAAAATACCCTGCATGTTTTTCCTCCTTCTCTCGGTGAGAGGGCTATGAGGCGGCGTCGATTGTCGCACTGATAACCGTATGATTTTGATATAATTTTCAAGAACTAATGAATTGCAGGCTTTCGGAGTATTTCTTAAATTTTTTCGTAATAGTGAATAGACATTGTTATTTGTCAGCAGTTTTCCAGCTTTTTTCAATAGAGCGGTAATGTAACATGAGCCATCGTTTACTATCCGGCCCTGCTGTGCTTTTGGGTGTAATCGTACTAATAACGTTCTGGCTGGATCGGGCGATTCAACAGCCGCGCTTCCGTGAGTATGATGGGCTCAATCATCAACCTGATTATATTATCGAAAATCTTAGGGGCATTCAGGTCGATTATGATAAGGCCGTTCAGAATATTTTCTCTGCGGATAAGCTGGCACATTTTCCGGTAGGTGATACGGCTTATCTCGAACAGGTTCACTTTACCAGATTCCAGCCTGGTGAGCCGTTGGTGCAAGTCATCGCAAATCATGCGGAATTGTCGGGGGGTGGGGATGATATTTATCTTACAGGCAATGTCTTTATAACCAGAGAGAGGGATACTCAGGAAGAAAAGGTAACGATGGCGACTCAATTTATTCACCTGATTCCTGACGTTGAAATAGCAAAAACAGATCAATTTGTGACGGTAACGCGGGGGAATACTATCGTGAATGGTGTAGGTATGGAATTGAATCATCGTACGGGCGAAATCCAATTAAAATCGAATGTCAAAGCGAGCGACGATAAAACGCGTCAGACTACGGATCGCCCTACAAGCCAGTAATGATGAATCCAACTAATTTATTATGACAGAATGAATCCAATATCTTTTATTTTAATATTCGCGGGCATACTGTTTTCGAATATTCTTCTGGCTGAACGTGCTGATCGCGACAAACCGATTCATTTGGAAGCAGATCGTGCGACGGTCGAAGATTACAAACGCAAAGATAATTTTCGTCAAAGCACATTTACGGGTAATGTTCTTTTCACGCAAGGAACAATCGTCATTAAGGCAGATAAAGTTATCCTCAAGGAGGATCTCAAAGGTTTCCGGTATGCGACTGCCTATGGCAACCTTGTCAGTTTCCGTCAGAAACGCGATGGCGTCGATGAGTATATAGAGGGTTGGAGTGAACGCGTGGAATATGATGATAAGACCGACAAGATCGAGTTATTTGGAAAGGCTCGATTGAAGCGTGGAGAGGATGAAGTGCGGGGGGATTATATTTCCTACGACATTACGCGCGATTTTTTCCAGGTGACGGGAGGGCGCAAGGAGAAAGTCAATCAAGAAGATTCGGGAGGCAGAGTGCAGGTAATTATTCAACCGAAAACAAAGTCACCAGAAACGGTAACTACCGGAGAATAGTGTTTGCACTGCCGAAATGAATTACTCAGACGATACCATGAGCGTACTTAGAGCGGATAATTTAAGGAAAAGTTATAAATCTCGTACCGTGGTTCGGGATGTTTCCTTTTCTATCGAAAGTGGGGAGGTCGTGGGTTTGCTCGGCCCCAATGGGGCTGGTAAGACGACTTGTTTTTATATGGTGGTAGGGTTGATTCCGTTATGCGGTGGCGAAATCTACTTGGATGATCGTAAT
>CAYNXU010000149.1:0-4660 GCA_964401225.1 uncultured Nitrosomonas sp. | reverse complement strand
ATACGGTACCAGGCGAACACGGTGAAATCATGATGGCTGATATAGCGCATTAATCCGCGAATTGCCAGCCACGCGCTCACAAACGAGGCGATAAAGCCAACCGCAAACATACTCAAATCTTCCATTTGCAGCAGATCACGGCTCCTGTAAACATCATAGAAGGTTGCGGCAAACATGATGGGAATCGCCAGAAAAAAGGAAAACTCAGCCGCTGCCTTGCGAGACAAGCCAAAAAATAGGCCGCCAATAATCGTAGCGCCTGAGCGCGATGTGCCCGGAATCAAAGCGAGGCATTGCGCACACCCTATTTTCAGCGCATGTTTCCAATCCATATCCTCTACCTGTTCGACATCGACTACGTGCTTACGGCGCTCCGCCCATAAAATGAGCACCCCGCCAATGATCAACGCCATGGCAACCGGCAACGGATGGAACAGATAATACTTAATGGTCTTGATAAACAAGAGACCCAGAATAGCCGCAGGCAAAAAAGCAATCAGCAAATTGAGCAGAAACCGATTCGATTCCCTTGAACCGATACCTACCACAACGGCCATCAGACGAGCGCGATATTCCCAGCATACCGCCAGAATCGCCCCCAACTGAATGGCCACGGTAAAAACCTTGGCCTTGTCATCATTAAAATCAAGCAGATCCCCCACCAGGATCAAATGACCCGTGGATGAAATCGGCAAAAATTCGGTCAATCCCTCGACAATGCCGAGGATCAACGCCTTGATCAGTATTGGCCAATCCATACGGGCCTTTTAGTTAAAAATTAAAAAAATCAGGAGAAAACGGTAAGCGTACTCATAATTTACTGTAAATCTCCGCACCTTTTTCTACGAACTCAGTGGATTTCTGCGCCATACCCTGCCTTAGCGCCTCATCTTCGGATATCCCTTGATGCGCCGCATAATCGCGTACATCCTGCGTTATCTTCATAGAGCAGAAATTGGGGCCGCACATCGAACAGAAATGAGCGAGTTTAGCGCCTTCCTGCGGCAAGGTTTCATCATGAAACTGCTTGGCCTTGTCCGGATCCAGGCTGAGATTGAATTGATCATTCCAACGAAATTCAAAACGCGCCTTGGAAAGTGCATTGTCGCGAACTTGCGCGCCAGGGTGTCCTTTAGCCAAATCAGCCGCATGCGCTGCGATCTTGTAAGCAATGATGCCGTCTTTGACATCATCCTTGTCAGGCAATCCCAAATGTTCCTTGGGTGTCACGTAACACAGCATGGCAGTCCCATACCAGCCGATCATGGCAGCACCGATAGCTGAGGTTATATGATCATAACCCGGCGCAATATCGGTGGTGAGGGGCCCCAGGGTATAAAACGGCGCTTCCTGGCAATACTTGAGCTGGAGATCCATATTTTCTTTGATCAAGTGCATGGGTACATGCCCCGGCCCCTCGATCATAACTTGCACATCATGTTTCCAGGCAATCTGTGTCAACTCGCCCAAGGTTTCTAATTCCGCAAACTGCGCTTCATCGTTGGCATCATAAATCGAACCTGGACGGAGACCATCTCCCAGAGAGAAACTGACGTCATACGCTTTCATGATGTCGCAGATTTCCTCAAAATGCGTATAGAGGAAACTTTCTTGATGATGCGCCAGGCACCATTTGGCCATGATCGAGCCGCCACGTGAAACGATCCCTGTCATACGCTTGGCAGTCATGGGAATAAAGGGCAAGCGCACACCGGCATGAATGGTAAAGTAATCCACGCCTTGCTCAGCCTGCTCGATCAAGGTATCGCGGAATATTTCCCAAGTGAGTTCCTCTGCTTTACCATCCACTTTTTCCAAGGCCTGGTAAATAGGTACCGTACCAATCGGCACCGGGCTGTTACGGATAATCCACTCACGGGTTTCGTGTATGTTTTTACCGGTAGAGAGGTCCATGACCGTGTCACCGCCCCAACGAATCGCCCAAGTCATCTTCTCGACTTCTTCCTGGATGCTCGAGCCCAGCGCGGAGTTGCCGATGTTCGCGTTAATTTTGACTAAAAAATTACGACCGATAATCATCGGCTCGGACTCGGGATGATTGATATTGGCAGGAATGATAGCGCGGCCACGAGCGACCTCATCGCGTACGAACGCCGGGGTAATCAACCGTGGAATAGCGGCACCGAAATCATGCCCAGGATGCTGGCGCGTGAGCAATTCGTTGTTTTGCGCTTCTATTTCTTCCCGGCGCTGATTTTCCCGTATCGCGATATATTCCATCTCCGGCGTGATCATGCCACGGCGCGCATAGTGCATCTGTGTCACATTGGCGCCAGTTTTGGCACGCCGGGGAGCGCGTTTGAGATTGAAGCGCATGTCCGAAAGTTTCTGGTTATTCAGGCGCTCCCGGCTATAGGCGGAAGTCAATCCGTTCAGCAGTTCAGTATCGCTGCGCGCTTCGATCCATTGTTCACGCAAGGGCGGTAAGCCGGCGCGGATATCGATGTTGACTGCCGGATCAGTATAAGGACCGGAAGTATCGTAGACGTAAATCGGTGGATTTTTTTCCGCACCCTCGCGGGTCGTCGTATCCGATTGGCTGATTTCCCGCATGGGAACGCGGATGTCGGGCTGCGAACCCTGCACATAGATTTTGCGTGAATTAGGCAGCGGCTTAACGGCGGCTTGATCCACCTGTGCAGTATCGCTCGTGAATTTTTCTAGCTTTGAAACGATGGTATTCATGTTATGCTCCTCATAATACCGTAAGGAGCAAGCGGGAATCCCGGGCTTCCCTACGGCGGCGTTATCCGCATCAGGTATTAAGGGACTCTCTCACCAGCACTTTGAATAATAATCCAAAATGCGGACCCCTAGCTGAAGCTGTGAAACTAATAGAAATATGAAATAATTGCAAGCTTGTTTATTTTATCCACAAAATAAGAATATGAAACTCGACACCAATCTCGAACAAAACCGCTTCAATATGGTTGAACAGCAAATTCGCACGTGGAATGTTCTGGATATAGCAATTCTTGATTTGCTTTACAAAGTACGGCGCGAGGAATTCGTGCCAGCGGCTTATCGTTCGCTCGCCTTCACGGATATGGAAATTCCGTTGGAACATGGCGCGGTCATGTTAACGCCCAAAATGGAAGCACGCATTCTACAGGAAACGCATATCAAGAAAACCGATAAAATTCTTGAAGTAGGCAGCGGCAGTGGCTATCTGACCGCGTTACTGGCAGAGCTCGGCTCACATGTCTATAGCGTTGAGATTGTGCCAGCGCTCTGTACGATAGCCAAGATGAATCTCCAGACGCATGACATTACCAATGTCACTCTGGAACAAGGCGACGCTGCGCAGGGCTGGCCGCAGCACGGGCCTTACGATGTGATCATACTGACGGCCTCCACGCCCGTATTGCCGGAGTCCTTTCAAAAAAGCCTGAATCCCGGCGGCCGCTTATTCGCTATTGTGGGAGAAGAGCCAGTGATGGAGGCAATGCTTATCACGTGTGTGGCGCCTGGCGTTTATCACACAAAAATGCTGTTTGAAACGTGTACGGCGCCACTTAGAAACGCGCTACAACCCCAACGGTTTACCTTTTAATGCCGCTGCTTGATGACGGAAGCTCATTAGCCCGACAAGCAATAGAAGTTGACATAGCATCCCATCCAGAAAAAACGTGCTCGTCGTGATCAAGAAAACGTTGCGATACTCGCTGGTAATACTGGCGATCGGTAGTATGCTGCAAGCTCCCTTACAGGCAGAGAGTCTCATGGATATTTATCGTGAGGCACTGGAGCAAGACGCGCTATACGGTTCCGAACGCGCCGCCTATGTCGCTGCGCAAGAAAAATTGCCGCAAGGCAGGGCAGGATTGCTGCCCAATGTCAATGTTACGGGAACAGGTCAGAATCAGTATGTTGATACCAATCTCGGTCCCGAGAATTTAATCAAAAATCGCGGAATTGTCGTCGCAGCCACCCAACCGCTCATTCGCATTGAAAACTTCATCATCTATGAGCAATCGAAGAATGAGGTTGCACAAGCCGACGCAAGATTTGTTTTAGCCGCTCAAGACTTGATCTTGCGCGTAGCACAGGCGTATTTTGATGTACTCACTGCGCAAGTCGACCTCAGAGTCATGACTGCCCAGAAAGAAGCGATCAGCGAGCAACTGGAACAAGCCAAGCGTAACTTTGAAGTAGGCGTCTCCACCATCGTAGACACGCATGAAGCCCAGGCGCGTTATGATCTGACGATCTCACAAGAAATTCTGGCGAGAAACACCCTGGAGGTCAGGAAGCGTACTCTGCAAAGCATCATCAATCGGTTTCCGGATCAGCCGCTAAACATCAATATAGACAAAATCTTGTCTGACCCGCTTGAGTTGCCCTATGACACCATGGAAGCGTGGGTAACCCTGGCCGAGAAAAAAAACTTTTCTCTTAAAATACAGAAAATTGCCTTTGATTTAGCCGAACAGGACATCAGAAAAGCCAAGGCAGGCCATTACCCGACGCTCGATCTGGTTGCGCAATATAGCAATCAACAGGGGGTCGGGGGTGCAATTACCGGGCGCGGCATTGATTTAGATTCGAAATCAGTCGGCCTGCAACTCAATGTCCCTATATTCCAGGGATTTTCCGTGCAATCACGCGTCCGTGAAGCGCTGGCCAATCGCGAAAAGGC
>CAYNXU010000148.1:0-4661 GCA_964401225.1 uncultured Nitrosomonas sp. | reverse complement strand
AGGAGAAAGATGGGCCGCTCTGAAACTAATAGCTAAGGCTTGAGACCAGTCACGATGCTGAAATAACCAAAGGCTTTATGGATTTGAATTTCCACAAAGCCGATTTCCTGCAACATCGCCGATAGCTCCTGGCCTGAATATTGTTTGCCTTCCGTCCAGCCCATCATCATCATGCTGAATGCCGCAGAGGCAAAAGGACCCGTTTTTTCATCGTTATAGAGCATCTCGTGGATGACGATACGCCCTCCGGATTCAAGACTATTGAAGCTTTTTGCTGTCAGGAAATGGCATTTTTCCGGCAGCCAGTCGTGATACATATTCGAAAAAAAGTGCAGATCGGCCGCAGGCCAGTGATCCTGCCAGATATTACCTTCACAAGTCTTGACACGATCTTGCAAGCCATATTGTGTAATGTACACTTCAGCCATATCGCATACCTGTGGAAAATCCAGGATGCGTGCTTGTAAGTTGGGCAACCGCAAGGCGGCGCCAATCGAATGTGCGCCAGATCCTCCCCCGATATCAAGCATCATCCGGTGCCGGGAGAAATCCATGATTTGCGGCCAAACCAGTGCCGGTGTCATGCTGATACTGTGCATCCCGCAGGTGAAGCGCCGCAGCAACTCGATTTGCTCTTCATGTGATTTAAAAATATCACCGCCGCCGTAAGCCTGAGGCGCATCGCTAAGAACGGCTTTCTCCAGGCCTGCAAAGGTTGAAACCTGATAATTGTCTATCATCAGATCCCAGAAATAACCAAAGTAGTTTGGGCTACTTTCGAGCAGATATTCCCGCGTCACCGGCGTCAGCGCATAGCGCTCCGCCTGAAAGGACAGAAAGCCCAGTGCAGTTGCTGTCGCCAAAATGGCTTCGGCTGGACGCGGCTTAATGTTCAGCGCATCACATATTTCTGGCAGTGTACGCGCATCCTCGGCCAGCAAGGGAAAAACCTTCAGACGATGTGCCAGGAGCAGCGCTGGATAACCATAAATCGCAAATACCACATCCCATACCGGCCGGTCATCCACCTGCGGTACTTGAATATTGGAAATATTATCTTGCGCCATCACGCCTCCTTTTATCTTTCTTTCGCTGGTTGATAAAACCAGACAGCAATCGATGAGTACTATGTTATGTTATTAATTATTGTGGCTCGCCGAGCCTCTATATAGAACGACTTCAAGACGTTTCTTGATTAGACGGAGCGTTCATGGATTTCTCGGCCTCAACCAAACGCTTAATATTCTGAACCGTTCGTCCAGCACCATCTTTTATGGCTACACGAACTAATCCTTCAAAAGGTCGCATGACGACCAACAGCTCAAGCAACTCAAAAGTAAATGTCAGTTCGGTTGATTTCGTAGGATCGATATTGTGCAATTCATACGAACAGCGAAAAGGATCGGCCACCCCAACCAGCGTTATGCGCTTACCCGGCTCAAAAGTAGAAATTTTAAAGCGAGATTCTGTTCTACGCCCCTGATCGACTCGAACTTGCCGCCCGATCGTTCCAAGTTGCACTGGGCCAGGCGTGATCTGCTCGAGCTCTTTGACCTCCGGTGACCATTTCGGATAATTCTGGAATAGATCGTTACCAATATAGTTGAAAATATCCATGGCCGAACATTCCACTACGATAGAAGCTTTACCAACGACGGGATCAGTAGAACCCAGATTGAGCATAGAGCCTAAATTGAACATGTTACATAGTCCTTTCTGGCTGGTTAATGTCCGACTCGGTATCTGTGAAACGAAGCTTCGCCAAAACAACGTTTCATTAAAACAAAGTATTGCTAAACCGAAGTTTAGTGATCAAAGCCACTCCATAGACAAAGCGCTTGCTTCGATCTCTTCACAACCTCTCAGCTTGTTGACTGCCAATTACCCTCGACCATAACCGAATCGAAGTCCAGTTTCAAGCGCTACGTATTGCAGAACAATAGGATTGAAACACCTGCCTTTGCGTAAACAACGTTAGAATGGCGCAAGATCGATACATAGCTTGCCTGTTCGATCTACTATACTTTTATTTCAATCAAAACTCCGCAGCCAGAAAGCTTATGTTAGGAAGTCTAAAAAATTGGTGGCGACAGACTATTCTCAAGCACGAGCCGATCAGTGAAGCGATTTGGCGAAATGTTGTGGCACAATTGTGCTTTCTGCACGGATTAACCCCATCAGAACTGGCACTGCTTCGGCAATGGGCGACCATGTTCTTACACGAGAAAGAAATCTCCGGTGTACAAGGCTTCGTCGTCACTGAAGAGATGCGTGTGATGATCGCGGTGCAGGCTTGTCTCTTGATTCTGAAACTGGATCTGGATTACTACCGCAACTGGATAGAGGTCATCGTCTATCCAGGAAAATTCATACTTGACCATGAATATATCGACGAAATTGGCATCGTCCACACGGGGAAAATGGTGGCATCCGGAGAATCCTGGCTTGCTGGGCCAGTCATCCTCTCCTGGGAAGATGTCACGGATACGCATTATGAACAGGGATATAATGTCGTGATACACGAATTCGCGCATAAGCTGGATATGTTGAACGGTGCGGCTAATGGGTTTCCTGTGCTCCACGCTGATATGGATCCGCATGTCTGGACTGCGGTTTTTAGCGGAGCTTATGCGGCTTTTTGTGAGCAAGTCGATACCGGTGATGAATGGATTGTCGACCCCTATGCTGCCACAAGCCCAGCTGAATTTTTTGCGGTATTGAGCGAAGCTTTTTTTGTCAAACCCTGCGAAATAAAGCACTATTTCCCCCAGGTCTATCAACAACTGACAGCATTCTATCGTCAAGATCCGGCTATGCGATGGCCAACCAGAGAGGACAAGATATGAGTAACTATTTGATTTATGGTGATATAGGTGGCACCAAGACATTATTACGTGCAGCTGTTTGCTTTGAGGACAAAACCGAACCGCGCCACGAGCAACGTTATGACAGCCAAGCCTACGATGATTTCAGCAAGATCCTCACTGACTTTCTAGACAAAGCAGGCATGAACAAAAGCGGCCACTACCCCGTCTCTGCTTGTTTCGCCATCGCGGGGCCCATTGTTTCGCAACAGGCAAAGCTCACCAATCTGCCCTGGTTAATGGATGCATCGCTTCTCGCGACGGAATTTTCCATTCCCAATGTAAAGCTTATCAATGATTTCGAAGCGATTGCACTTGGCATCGAGAAATTATCCCGGGATGATCTGGCAACGTTGCAATGCGGGGTAACGAGTCCGCCTGCCATGCGCGTCGTGTTAGGTGCGGGCACCGGTATGGGTGTTGCCTGGGCCCATTGGCAAGATGATCGATATATCCCGTTGCCCACCGAGGGCGGGCATATCGATTTTGCACCGACTACGCCGCTGCAAATCGAATTACTCGACTATCTGACAAAGAAATTTGGCCATGTTTCGATCGAGCGTGTGCTTTCGGGTTCAGGATTGACCAATATTTTCAATTTTTTGCAAGCTGATCCAGCACGATATCCGGGCATAGCCGCGATCGACTTAAATGAAGACAGCGGTGCGATCATCACAAAGCTGGCGTTGGAGCAACAACACCCGATTGCACAGCAAGCATTGGAAATGTTTGTTGAAATCTATGGCGCTTATGCCGGCAACCTGGCGCTTGTAGGATTATGCCGCAGCGGTGTCTATATTGCGGGAGGGATTGCGCCTAGAATCATTGATACCATGAAACAAGGTGGCTTCATGCGCGCTTTCCAGAACAAAGGGCGTTTTTCAGAGATGATGAGTGAAATCCCGGTCCATGTCGTCATGAACCCGCAAGTAGGCTTATTGGGCGCCGGACTGGAAGCGCAACAGCTGATCACGCACCGCACTTCATCTTAAAGCGTGTCGATATGAACGGTTATGAAGCACTCATAGCTACTTTGGCACTGACCATGGGCGCATCATGGGCCAGCGGTATCAATTTGTATGCGGTCATGCTGGTGCTGGGGATCGGCGGAGCGACTGATCATATCCACTTGCCCGCTGAACTAGCTGTACTGGAAAATCCATTTGTTATCGGCGCGGCTGGCCTGATGTATGTGATCGAATTCGTCGTCGATAAAGTACCGGGCATGGATAGCGCCTGGGATACGCTGCACACGTTCGTGCGTATTCCCGCAGGTGCCATGCTGGCTGCTGGCATGGTGGGCGACGTTTCTCCTGCTTTGGAAATAGCTGCCGGCATTCTAGGTGGCGGGGTGGCTGCCACCAGTCATGCAACCAAAACCGGCACACGTTTGATGATCAACACATCACCTGAACCGGTCACGAACTGGTCTGCTTCCCTCAGCGAGGATATGCTGGTCATTGCGGGTTTATGGACCGCACTGAATCACCCGATCTTCTTTCTCATCCTGTTCATTATTTTTATTGGATTGGCCATCTGGCTATTACCCAAATTGTGGTATTTGATCAAGAAAGTGCTGCTCAAAATAGGCCAGTTCTTTGGCATGGCAAAAAACAACTCCACCGAAACCGGCCCTGCCACTGTGTCTGAACCCCGAGCCAGCAAGCTGGATAAATAATTTGTCTCAATATACGCCAGCAATAACGCAGTCCATTGCCTTTTACCTTTGAATTGGCCAAGGTGTTATCTACCCAGCGAACATAAATTAGAGGAGGATGCAACTGATGGGCGTCTCTA
>CAYNXU010000147.1:0-4677 GCA_964401225.1 uncultured Nitrosomonas sp. | reverse complement strand
TAGTTGAAACCAAAAAATCGATAATAGCTACTTTGTTCTTTTATCCAGCCAATCCGGAAGCTTCCAAGAGGTGTTCTATCGTCATTTTTCATTCTTGCTTTGCTTGCGCCAAAGCGTCCGATCGCAATGTTATCAAACACAATAACAATTGTTTCCCCATTCATAACCGATAACGTCAAATTCTCGGTATCTACATTAATCCAAATATCGTCTTGTGCGCTGGATGGTGTGGCGATTAATAGGCAAAGAATTAATGCAAGTAATCTGCTGTACATAAGAAAATGAGAAGATGATAAAAGATAGTTTTGAAGTCTAGCAAATACAGTTGAATCACGTTACTATGTTTTATGCAAGAAATCTATTTCGAGCCTGAATATTCGCGCACTTCAGATGCGTAATTATAGTCTGCTTTATTAAATTCATTATGTGTCTGGCTATCCCCGCTTGTATTGAAGAAATTGTCTCTGAAGACTGTGCAATCGTCAATCTAAGTGGTGTGCGCAGAGAGGTTTCGCTGGCTTTGGTGGAAGATATTGAAATTGGTGATTATGTTATTGTGCATGTCGGATTTGCATTGCAAAAAATCGATCGGGTCGAAGCAGAGCACACGCTAGCGCTGTTTGCTGCGATAAAGACTTTAGATGATCCGATATAGGATGAGTTAGGCATATGAAGTATATTGACGAATTTCGTGATGGAGCTTTAGCTAAAAAAATTTCTGCCAATATCGCACGTGAAGTAAATTATCTTCGTAATTATCATTTAATGGAATTTTGTGGTGGCCATACGCATGCCATCTCTCGGTATGGTATTCACGATCTGCTACCTGCTAACGTGCGTATGATTCATGGTCCTGGCTGTCCAGTATGTGTATTGCCAGTTGGACGGATAGAAAATGCCATTCGATTGGCACAACAACCTGAGGTAATTTTGTGCAGTTATGGTGATATGCTGCGTGTTCCAACCGACCAAGGCATGAGTCTGCTAAAAATTAAGTCACAAGGTGCTGATGTGCGTATGGTTTATTCCAGTGCCGATGCGATCAGGATCGCTCAGCAAAATCCACATCGGCAAGTCGTATTTCTTGCTATCGGCTTTGAAACCACTACGCCTCCAACCGCGATTGCAATCAAGCGAGCAAAAGCGCTGGGGTTAACTAATTTTAGCGTATTTTGTAAT
Source organism: uncultured Nitrosomonas sp. (assembly GCA_964401225.1). Taxonomy (GTDB): domain Bacteria; phylum Pseudomonadota; class Gammaproteobacteria; order Burkholderiales; family Nitrosomonadaceae; genus Nitrosomonas. The sequence goes on along the minus strand of CAYNXU010000147.1, from coordinate 3,498 downwards.
CATGTACTGACACCTTCGGCTATTTTGCACATCCTACAGTCCCCAGAAGTCCGCCTGCTCGGATGGGTGCCGCTGGATGGATTTATTGGACCCGCCCACGTCTCGACTGTCATTGGCAGCCGCCCTTATGAGTATTTTGCTGAAGAGTTTCAGAAACCTGTTGTCATTGCCGGCTTCGAGCCTCTTGATGTTATGCAAGCCATCCTGATGCTCATCAGGCAAATCAACCAAGGTCGAGCTGAGGTCGAAAATGAATTTACCCGAGCCGTAACGTATGAAGGCAATCTCAAGGCACAGCATCTGGTTGCAGAAGTATTTGAGTTGCGGCGTGTCTTTGAATGGCGTGGTCTTGGTAGCGTCCCTTACAGCGCGCTTCGCATCAAGGCTGCTTTTGCTGATTTTGATGCGGAAAAACGCTTTCAAATTGCCACACTCTCTATCGCTGACAATAAGGCCTGCGAATGTGGTGCAATCCTGCGCGGTATAAAGCAGCCGCAGGATTGCAAAATTTTTGGTACTGTCTGTACACCCGACAATCCCATCGGTTCCTGCATGGTCTCATCCGAGGGTGCATGTGCAGCTTATTACAGTTATGGACGGTTTCGCAAGACTGCATGATGTCGACTGGAAAGTCTGTCAAAATAGGTTATGTCCGCCCTATCGACTTCAAAAACGGACGCGTGGAAATGACGCATGGTGGTGGTGGACGCTCGATGATGCAGTTGATCGATACATTGTTCCTGACTGCTTTCGACAATGATATTTTGCGACAGATGAATGATCAGGCTTGTTTCTCTGTGCCCGCTGGACGCATGGTCATGTCGACTGATGGTCATGTGGTGTCACCACTGTTTTTTCCTGGTGGTGATATTGGTAGCTTGTCTGTCAATGGTACGCTCAACGATGTTGCCATGTCTGGTGCCAAACCGCTTTATTTGTCTGCCAGCTTTATTCTGGAGGAGGGTTTTCCACTGGCTGATCTCAAGCGTATTGTCCAATCCATGGCAAAAGCAGCATGCGATGCAGGTGTATCTATCATTACTGGGGATACCAAAGTCGTTGAGCAAGGGAAAGGCGATGGTGTATTTATTACCACTACAGGTGTAGGGGTCGTACCAGACGGTATAAATATTTCAGCAGAGTGCGCTCAACCCGGTGATAAGATCCTGGTATCGGGTATGCTAGGCGATCATGGTATTGCCATTTTATCGCTACGCGAAAATCTTACGTTTCACACCAATATCCAGTCTGATACTGTAGCGCTACATGATCTAGTGGCCGCTATGGTCCACGCGATTCCCGCTATTCATGTGCTGCGTGATCCCACACGTGGTGGGTTGGCTACCACGCTCAATGAAATAGCACATCAGTCTGCCGTAGGCATGAGACTGTATGAAAATAAGCTCCCCATACGTGAAGAAGTCAGAGCTGCTTGTGAATTTCTGGGATTTGATCCTCTTTATATTGCCAATGAAGGTAAATTGGTTGCCATTTGCGCATCGGAAGTTGCAGATAGGTTGCTACAAGTTATGCAAGCACATCCCTTGGGGCGAGATGCCGCGATTGTGGGAGAAGTTATCGAAGATCCTCATCATTTCGTGCAGATGGAAACAAATTTTGGTGGACAGCGGGTGGTCGATTGGCTGAGTGGAGAGCAATTACCGCGTATTTGCTGAATATCAGCTACGAATCATTAGCGATCGCTAAACATAGCATCATCGAATTTTTATTTAGCATGAAGTGCTCTAATCGTACCAGGTAAGGATCCTTTATTTTTGCAATAGTAGTTGAGTGTGAACATTCTATTTCTCACCCATAGCTTTAATAGTCTTGCACAGCGGTTGTTCATTGAATTGAGCCGTCATGGGCATGAAATTTCGATTGAATTAGACATCAATAACGCCATTACAGAGCAAGCGGTCGATCTTTATCATCCTGATCTCATCATTGCACCTTTTCTAAAGCGCGCGATTCCTGAAACAGTATGGCGCAAGGTACCCTGCTTTGTAGTGCATCCTGGCATTGTGGGGGATCGCGGTCCTTCTGCACTGGACTGGGCGATTATGCGCGAGTGTCGCGAATGGGGGGTGACCGTACTGCAGGCGAATGGTGAAATGGATGCAGGGGATATCTGGGCGACGGAGACTTTTCCGATGCGTATGGCCAGCAAAAGCAGTTTATATCGTCATGAGGTTACCGAGGCAGCGGTCAAAGCGATTTTGTCTGCGGTAAATCGTTTTCTGGCAGGGTCATATCAGCCCATTCCACTCATTGAAGCATGTAAGCGTATCGGTAAGCATCATGGGAAGCTGCATGCACTAATACGTCAGATCGATCGGGCCATTGATTGGCAGCAGGATGATACATCGACCGTGTTGAAAAAAATATTTGCGGCAGATGGTTTTCCAGGCGTACTCGATGAACTCTATGGCGCGTCTTATTATCTGTTTGATGCCTGCGTAGAATTGGAGCTACGCGGAAACTCGCCGGGTGCAGTCATTGCGCAGCGTTCTGGCGCTATTTGCCGCGCGACAATTGATGGCGCGGTATGGATTGGTCACATGAAGCGTTATAACAATGCAGAGCCCACCCTCAAATTACCAGCTGCGGTGATATTGGATGAACAAATTGCGGCTGTTCCAGAAGTTTCATCTGAATCGTTGCCAGTAGGCTGCCAAGCAGCTTACCGTGATATCTGGTTTGAGCAGAAAAACTATGTAGGCTATCTTCATTTTGCGTTTTATAACGGTGCGATGAGCAGCACGCAATGCGAGCGATTACGTGAGGCATATCTAGCTGCGAGTCGAAGTGGGGTACGCGTCATCGTGCTGCTGGGCGGGGCGGATTTCTGGTCAAATGGCATTCATCTCAATCTGATTGAACATGCGGACAGCCCCGCCGATGAATCATGGCGAAACATTAATGCTATGAACGATCTGGTACGAGCCATCATCACCAATACCGACCAACTTACTCTGGCAGCTTTACAGGGTAATGCGGGGGCAGGCGGTGTGTTTTTATCGCTTGCAGCAGACAGAATTTATGCGCGTAAAAGCGTTATACTCAATCCTCACTACAAGGGTATGGGTAATTTATTTGGTTCGGAATACTGGACTTATCAGTTACCTCGGCGCGTTGGTGAAAAAAAAGCCAGAGAACTAATACATAACCGTTTGCCGATGGATGCAATGGAAGCCCAGGAAATCGGGCTCATCAATGGTTATTTCAATGTAAATCACGCTGATTTCATTAAGCAAATAGAACGGATTGCGGAAGAACTGGCAGAGAGCGCAGATTATGCCTATTTACTCGCAAGCAAGCGTCAACAACGTGAACGGGATGAGCGGGAGAAACCCCTGGAGTGCTATCGAGCAGAAGAGCTACACCAGATGCAACTCAATTTCTATGGCTTTGATCCTAGCTACCATGTTGCGCGCTATCACTTCGTTTACAAAATTCCTCACGCCTGGACACCGCTTTATCTTGCCAAGCATCGAC
>CAYNXU010000146.1:0-4740 GCA_964401225.1 uncultured Nitrosomonas sp. | reverse complement strand
CTTGGGCGTATCCATAGGCACATTGCTCGCCGAGGAAATAGACGAGGTGGAGCTTACACAACCTGCTCAATCTAAACAGAATGATGCCGTATCATCCGCATGTGGCCCCGATGGCTGTGCTGTTTAATTAGTGAAATTCGATTTTATGAGACAAATTTCACCCTGCCTGGGCAGACGCTCGATGTGAAAAATGGTTTCGCTAAGCAAGCGAGAACCAGCTCATCATCTCTGCCTCACAAAAGCATTTTTGCGACACGGAAGCGTTCCTGCTAATCTTGGCGGGATGAGAGAGGTAGATGACAATCGCTATATTATGGATGGAGTGATGAGTAATGCGTGTGACAGCGTGTACTACGGGTTTCTGGTGTGCTTGATCGAGGCACGGTAATGAGCAGCAACCAACCTTTGATTCTGGCGATCGATCAGGGAACCACCAGTTCACGCGCGATTCTGTTTTCTGCAAAACTTGAGATACTCGCTATACAGCAAAAAGAACTGACACTTCATTATCCGCGCAAGGGTTGGGTCGAGCAAAATCCTGAGGACATTTGGAACGACACGCTTGATACTTGTCACCACATTCTTCGTAGTTTACCTGATGGGGCGGAATCTGTTGTTGCCATTGGTGTAACCAATCAGCGCGAGACAACCATACTGTGGGATCGCAAGACTGGCGTACCTGTTTATAACGCCATCGTTTGGCAGGACCGCCGGACGGCCGCATTGTGCGAACAGCTCAAAGTGGCGGGGCATGAGCCTATGGTAGAGGCCAAAACTGGTTTACTGTTTGATCCTTATTTTTCTGCCGGAAAAATTGCCTGGATACTGGACAATGTCGAAGGCGTGCGTACACGAGCGGAGCGTGGTGAGCTTGCCTTCGGCACGGTGGATTGTTATTTGCTCTGGCATCTGACAGGTGGACGGGTGCATGCTACTGACGTGACAAACGCTTCACGCACACTGCTTTATAACATCATCGAACAGAAATGGGATGAGACGTTACTGGCACTGTTTGGCATTCCGGATGCTATCCTGCCTGAAGTTCGGGATAACGCTGCGGGTTTCGGCATGACCGAACCGGCATTGTTCGGACGAGAAATTCCCATAGGTGGCATGGCGGGTGATCAGCATGCAGCTCTGATCGGACAAGGATGCTTAAAGCCCGGCATGGTCAAATCTACCTATGGCACGGGCTGTTTTGCGCTGATGAATATCGGCTCAGATTTCAGGCTTTCGCGTAATCGTCTTTTGACCACGCCTGCTTACCGATTGGATGGAAAGATGACTTATGCGCTGGAAGGATCGATTTTTATTGCCGGAGCAGCGATTCAATGGTTGCGCGATGGATTGGAGTTTTTCCCCGATGCTGTATTAAGCGAGGCTATGGCCATGAGTGTGATTGATAATAATGAGGTATATTTTGTGCCTGCTTTTACTGGACTGGGTGCGCCTTACTGGCGACCGGATGTACGTGGCGCGATTATGGGCTTGTCCCGGGAAACGACGAAAGCGCATATCGTCCGTGCAGCGCTGGAGGCGCAAGGATACCAGACGCGGGATTTAATGACAGCAATGGAGGCGGATAGCAAGTGTGAGGCCGCAGTTATACGTATTGATGGCGGGTTGGCAGCCAATGCTTTCATGTGTCAGTTTCTCGCCGATATGCTGAACAAACCGGTGGAGGTGCCGGAGGTGACCGAGGCTACGGCACTGGGTGCGGCGTGCCTGGCTGGACTTTTTGCGGGGATAATACCAGAGCTAGCGGCCATAGAACGGTGCTGGCGGCGGGCTAGAATTTATGAACCTTCGATGGGGGCGGCGGAAAGGGATCGTTTGTATGACGGTTGGAAGGATGCTATTGAAGCATTGTTGTGAATGTTTTAAATCAATGCAAATCAAGTGCAATAATCTTCTTCTGAGCGTGTAAATTAGAAGGTATCTTTCCATTGACGAATTTCACTAAAAACACTTACTGGATCTAACAACATTCTGCCCGCATGCTGGCTAGCAGCCTTGATAAGGGTGGGTTGATCGCATCTTAGGAAAGGATTTGTTGCTTTCTCCGTTGCTAAAGTCGAGGGTAGTGTCGGCAGTTCCTGCAGTCTTTGGGCTTCTACCTCAGCGGCGCGTTGCGTTAAAGCTGGATTGTCTGCCTCGACTACTCTTGCAAACCTTACGTTAGCGAGGGTGTATTCGTGTGTGCAGTAGATGAGTGTGTCAGCAGGCAGATTTGCGAGCTTCTGTAAAGAAGTATACATTTGCTTGGGTGTACCTTCGAAGACGCGTCCACAACCGCATGCAAACAGTGTATCGCCACAAAATAACAGATTTGCGCCATAATAAGCGATATGTCCTGCAGTATGTCCTGGAATATCTATTATGGCCAGAATGAGCGAAAGCGCTGTAAGGTGAACGCGATCGCCTTCTTTCAGTCGGTGCGTCACGCCGGGGATGTTTTCACTTGCGGGGCCGTACACAGGCAGGTTAAAAAGCTGCTGTAAGGATTTATTTCCCCCGATATGATCATGATGATGGTGTGTATTGAGAATGGCTATGGGCTGTAAGTTGTGTTGTCGAAGATAGGCAAGTACGGGCGAGGCGTCGCCTGGATCAACAATAGCAGCGAAATGATGATCATGAATCACCCAGATGTAGTTGTCTTTAAAGGCGCGGACAGGATAAATGTTGAGCATGGTGTTTCCTTTGGTTTGGTAAGTATGGGGTGATGATGAGGTTGAGCGCTAATAGTATCGTGACCCTTTCCACGCATGCGCAAGGCATGCAGCAATGGATTGAAACTTCGCTTGGTCAATATTTGCTGCGAGAGGAGCAAGGTTATTTTGATCAGGTAGTTGCCGATATTTTTGGCTTTCACGCACTGCAAATCGGATTTCCCCAGCTTAATTTTTTGCGTGCAAACCGTATCCCCTTTCAATTTCGTCTAGGTGTTAGCCATGGCGCATCTCTGTATGCATTGCCTGATTTCCTGCCGATCGATAGTTGCAGTCTGGATTTGGTATTGTTACCGCATATACTGGAGTTCAATTCTAATCCACATCAGATTCTACGCGAAGTGCATCGTGTTTTGATACCAGAGGGCCAAGTGGTGATAAGTGGATTCAATCCACTTAGTCTCTGGGGGGCAAATCGCTATTTGAAAGTGGCAAAGCAGGAATTTCCCTGGTGCGGACAATTCATTTCGCTGCCCCGTCTGAAGGATTGGCTGAAGCTGCTTGATTTTGAGATTATCGGAGGGAGGCTCGGCTGCTATGCACCACCTTGCAACAAAGAGAGATGGATAAAACGTTTTCATTTTATGGAGGCTGCAGGAGATCGTTGGTGGCCTATTTCGGGAGGAGTTTATTTTTTGCAAGCAATTAAACAAGTTCATGGTATGCATATCATCAAACCCAACTGGGAAAAGAACCTGTCTGCCAAAAGGAAGATTGTGCCAGCAGCGCAAAAATTCAAAGGGACTGTGAAATGAGTGAGATAGCGCTCAGCGACCAGTCATCGAATGAGACGGCAGAGATAAACAAACAAGATGTCACACAAGTGGTAGAGATATTTACAGATGGCGCCTGCAAAGGGAATCCGGGCGTGGGTGGGTGGGGTGCTTTGCTGGAATACGAAGGGAACACCTGGGAATTGTCCGGGGGTGAAGAAAGCACGACCAATAATCGCATGGAATTGATCGCAGCAATTCGTGCATTGCAGGCATTGGTGACATTGCCCATTCCCAAGCAATCCTTCAAGGTACTGCTCCATACCGATTCTCAGTATTTACAGAAAGGCATTACCGAATGGATTCATAGCTGGAAAAAAAGAGGGTGGCGCACGGCTGACAGGAAACCGGTCAAGAACGCGGAATTATGGAGAGAATTGGATGCCTTGTCACAGCACTATTTGATAGAGTGGTTTTGGGTCCGAGGCCATGCGGGTCATGATGGCAATGAGCGAGCGGATGAGTTGGCCAACCGGGGGGTGGAATCGGTGATTGCGAGCATGGGCGGTTCAGCAACTGAGGCAGGTAATTAATGCGGCAAATTTTTCTTGATACGGAAACAACTGGCTTGGATCCCAAGTCAGGTCATCGTATTGTTGAAATTGCGGCTGTTGAAATGTGTAACCGGCAATTGACAGGCCGTCATCTTCACTACTACCTGAATCCTGAACGGGAAAGTGATGCCAGTGCGCTGCAAATACATGGTTTGACCAGAGAGTTTTTGCAAGATAAACAAAAGTTCCGTGAAATTTGTGAAGCATTTCTGGAATTTATCGAGAGCGCAGAATTGCTAATTCACAATGCGCCGTTTGATGTGGGCTTTCTCGATCATGAATTAGGTTTGATTAAGCTACCGCCACTGAAAAATTACTGCTCTGAAATTACGGACACCCTCATGCTTGCCAAAGAGCTTCATCCTGGTAAACGGAATAACCTGGATGCGTTATGCGAGCGTTACCAAGTTGATCATTCGAAGCGGACCTTGCATGGTGCATTGCTGGATGCCGAGCTCTTAGCTGAGGTTTATTTGGCTATGACCAGAGGGCAGGAAAGCTTGTTGATGGAATTGGATATCGTACCCTTGACCGTTGATACTGCAGCAATTATAGAAAATTTGCATTTGATTGTGCTGCCGGCCAGTGAAAGCGAGCTTGAGTTACATGTACAGCAGCTTGAGAAGATTGACAGAGAGAGCAACGGGCAGTGTTTATGGAATGCAATAGTTAAGTACTAAG
>CAYNXU010000145.1:0-4746 GCA_964401225.1 uncultured Nitrosomonas sp. | reverse complement strand
ACATTTTTTGTTCTCGCCTCGTCTTGTTTAAAACTCTGAATTTTTAGAGGCGCCCCTAAGATGATCTATTCTCGCGTATTTTGACATTCTGATATTTCTCACTGATGTAAAGTTTTTGCTAGCCAGGCCGATAGTAGGAAGAACTTAATTCATAAAATAGTTCTCACTAGATGGCAATTAGAAATCCTAAACTCCTGATTATTGATGATTCTGAAACTGATGTTGAAGAACTATATATAAATCTTACAGCGTGCTGTAAAAATCTGTTCTATAAGCGTATCGACAATATCTCAGACTTTCAGATCGCTATCCATGAGTCAAGTTGGGATGTGATTATTGCGGAATATTCCTTATCTCAATTTAATTCGTTGAATGCTCTGGATTTATTGAAGAGAAGCAGCCGAGAAATCCCTTTTATCATTTATTCAAGAAATACTAGCGAGCAAGTTGCTCTTGCGGCAATACACTATGGAGCTAATGATTATTTATATAAAGGTAATTCGTTCCGTTTGATGCTTGCTATCGAGAGGGAGCTGAAGTATATCGATTTGAAGCGCAAGCAACGCCAAACAGAGAGCAGAATTTTTCATATGACCTATTATGATGAATTAACGGGTCTGCCAACCTATAAATTATTCTGTGAGAAAGCTTCTGAACTACTGTCTGATCAAATTGATCAAGGGAAAATTGCTGCCCTATATTCTATCGAAATAGAGCGTCTACCCAGAGTTTGTAATACTCATGGTTACGATATAGACGATGCATTGATCAAGCAATTTGTATATCGTATCTCTGTTTATATGGTAAAGAATTGCTTGTTCACGCGGCTGGAAGGGGGGAAGTTTGTTTTACTTAAAGGTGATATTTCTAATATCTCCGACGCACAGATGTTTGCGAATGAGATTCTAAAATTAGGCTCTGTGCCTTTTATGGTAGATGGCTTGGAATTTTATATTAAGTTAAATATTGGAATTTCTATCTATCCGGAAGATGGCGAGGAAATGGGCATTTTATTAGCCAATTCAGAAAATACCTTATCCCTTGATAGGGGATCATGGCGAAACCATTATAAGTTTTATACAAAGGAAATAGGTGAGGCTTCCTTACTGCGTACACTTTTGAGTACTTCGTTGAGAAGGGCGATAGAAAAAAATGAGTTGGTTTTGCACTATCAACCCATAGTTGATATCCATTCAGGGATAATTGTTGGAGCGGAAGCACTCGTTCGCTGGGATCATCCGGAATTTGGATTACTTTCAGCAGATAAATTTATTCCACTTGCTGAGGAGACGGGCGTTATCGTTGAAATTGGTAAATGGGTATTGCTTGAAGCTTGCAAGCAAGCCAAATTCTGGCGAGATGCAGGCGGTGATCCAATTTCAATTGCCGTCAATATTTCAGCAATTGAACTGAACCAATCGCACTATCTTTCCTACGTGGCAGATGTACTCAAAAAAATAAAGCTCGACAAAAATTGTCTTGAGCTAGAAATTACAGAATCAGTTCTGATACGAGATGCCGAAGAAAGTATCAAGGTGTTGTGCGAACTAAAGCAAATGGGTGTGAAAATTGCCGTAGATAATTTTGGTGTTGGCTATTCCTCATTGAGTTGTTTGAAGAAATATCCGATTGATATTTTGAAAATAGACCACTCTTTTGCAAAAGATATGATCAAGAATACTGATAGTTCATCCATAGTGAATGCCATAGTGACGCTTGCAAAAAGCCTGGGTATATTAACTATAGCCAAGGGAATTGAAACGCAGGAACAGCTTGATGTCTTAAGTAAAATAAAATGTAATCGAGCGCAAGGGTTTCTTTTCAGCCAGCCTGTAACCGCAGAAAATCTCTTATCTCTCATTAAGCAGCGTAAAACGGGTACTTTTTCATAATGTATCTTTTGGGGAAGATCATTGGTCTAGGAGACTGTCCGAGAATAGCGATCGTAGCGAGGGCGAGAGCTGGTTAGGCAGGATTTTTCGATCATTTGAGGCGAATAGTTGTTCTATTTAACGAAAAGGATCGGAAAATCCGGCCAGCCAGGCTCGTCCGCAGTAGATCAGTCTATTTTCGGACAGCCTCCTAGTGAAATTGCGCTCGCCACGATACATTCATCAGCAATTATAAAAGCAAGGATTCCTTATCATATATATATGATATATCAACAATTTATTTGTTTGTAGGAAAAATTCCTACACATGGGTAAGCGAAATGCTGACTATGCATTTGGTTGATGTTCCATTTACTTCCCAAGCGCCAAGATTGAAAATGTGCCCATACGAACTTTGCATCAATTTCTAATCGAAATAATAAGGGGCATGAAAATGGAAACGAACCAAATTCTTGATGAAATAAAAGAAATCAATCTTGGTTATATGTTGCTTGCTCAACAGTTGCTGCGTGAAGACAAGGCAACGGCGATGTATCGACTGGGTATTAGTGAAGATGTTGCCGAAGTTCTAGAGAATCTTACCACGAGTCAATTGTTGAAAATGGCAGCTTCCAGCATGTTGCTCTGCCGTTTCCGGTTTGACGATCAGCTCATTGCAGAGATTTTATCGAGCCATAACCGTGATCGTGCCATGACACAATCCCACGCGGCGATATTAATGGCTGGCATACCCGCAGAAGTGGTTGCTTGATTCAGACTGGACTTAAGGAGGAAAGCATGAAGGAAAAGAGCCTGTTATCAGAAGCAAAGCAAATCCAGCTTTCGACTGAATTAATTAAACTGGGGGCCAGATTGCAGGTGCTAGAAGCCAATACGAAATTGAGCCGAGAGAGACTGGTCAGGCTGTATAAGGAAATAAGAGGCGTTTCTCCTCCCAAAGGGATGCTGCCTTACTCTGAAGACTGGTTTACGAGCTGGCAACCCAATGTGCATTCCTCGTTATTTATCAATATATATAACTACATGGTTAAATATACGCATGTGCGAGGAATTGACGCCATTGTAAAGAGCTACAAGCTGTATCTTGAGCACATTGAGATCAATCAACTGCAACGTGTATTGAGCCTAACACGCGCGTGGACATTGGTGCGTTTCCTTGAAAGCAAAGTACTGTGCATCGCACCCTGCATTAAATGTAATGGCAGTTTCATCGTTCATAGCCTGGAAATCAACACGCACCATGTTTGTGGGTTATGCAACGTGCCTTCCCGTGCAGGCAAGACTAAAAAAGCGGGTTCGACTGTTTCGGTAGAGACAGAGCAGGGATGCGCCGCTTGAGTTTCATTTTGATGAATTCCCGAAGCGGTTTAGATAGATGACAAATGAAATATGAAACAGCAAAAGTTATTCAAGGTTAGCTCGCATTAATTCCTGATGTATCTGTGATGTTACCTGTGAGTTTACGTTTACTCTCCTCCTGTCAGAAATGATCCGTAATGAGCTGATGCATGGACTGGTCAGCCCGTTGCGTGATCAAGCATAATTACCATCAAGTAGTCAATCTGTTATTGCATTGCATAAACAATGCCATTCACGCTCTGTGACAAATCCCTTCCTAAATGCAAAAATTCATTGGTATAAACTCAGCAATGGGTGTGATTGCAAGCGCTGGGTTAAGAAATCAATTATGGTTTTAACGGCTGTTGGCTGATGTTTACGAGTAGGGTAAACCAAAAATAATTGATCCGTATCGACAGAATATTGCTCAAGTATATTTACTAATTGGCCTGCCAGTACTTCGGAATGGCACATAAAAGGAGGCATCAAGGCGATTCCCGCACCAGCCGTTGCAGCATCTTTCATTATGCTGTAATGATCCACACTGAGCTTGCCGTGTAGTTGAACTTCAGTGCAGGTGTCAGATGCTTTTTTGGGGGTGTAACGGGTTGCCTGAATGGTTTGCTGGTGGGTATGGCGAAACAGAATGTTTTCATGCTTACTAAGTGCGTGCAATGTATCCGGGCGACCATACTTGCCCAGATAGAAAGGGCTTGCGTAAAATTTGAGCGGAAGCTCACCCAGTTTTTTGGCGACCAAACTCGAGTCCTGCAGTGTGCTTGCACCCATGCGAAGTGCTAGGTCAAATCCTTCATCGACTAAATTTATCAAACGCGAAGAAAGATCCACCTGCACGGATACTTGTGGATAAAGTCGCATGAAATCTGCGACTAGGCTCCCCATGAAGAACATGCCAAATTCTACCGGCATAGTTATTTTCAAACGCCCTTCGGGTTGTTTCTGCATATTCTTGATACGGCATAGCGTATCCCCAATCTGCTGTAGCGAAGCATGCGCCTGTTGAAATAATAGTTCACCCGCTTCAGTTAGTCGCAAGCTGCGTGTCGTGCGGTGGATTAGGCGAATAGCCAGATCATCTTCTAGCCGCTGGACGGCTCTGCTGATAGATGCTTTGGGTTGATTCAGTTTACGTGCAGCCGCACTGAAACCACCTGTCTGGATAACTTCTTTAAAAATAACTAGATCGTTAAAGTTGATAAGCGAGGTGAGTGTCATCATTGTTCCATTATAAGCAACAGATAATCTCATTATAAGGTATTTATCCGTCATGTGGATCAATGATATGGTATTGACACGATCATTCATTTCTGGAGAAAAATCATGTTTCAAGCAATTCATAACACAACAGTTCGTTGCTTAACTCAGCCAACGATAGCCAGTCTACTTTTTCCGCTGGCACGAATCTTGATTGCGCTCATATTTGTCATGGCCGGTTTTGACAAGCTAGGAGGCTGTCCGAGAATAGCGATCGTAGCGAGAGCGAGGCTGGTTGAGTA
>CAYNXU010000144.1:0-4801 GCA_964401225.1 uncultured Nitrosomonas sp. | reverse complement strand
CTCATTGCATGGCTACGTTGCAAACTGAGTTGAGTCGACAGCAGTTCATGTGTGCATTCAGCAGAATGGTTGTCAAAATCGATAATAGAATGCAAGTTTATGCTTGTACGCTGGTAGATGATGACCCCGATTACGCGCTGGCTGAGACGCTTGCCGATAGCTTACACGTGCCAGTCAGTATGAAACATCATCGCTGTTATAGTTGCTTTCGTTTTGGGGCTTCTTGTAGTGAGATAAAACGCAGCAGTTAGTGTGCTAATTTTAGGCAACCTATCCAAGGAGCGGCATGAATAAACGCTGGTGGTTACTCGGGTTTCTGTTGATGCTGATCGGGTTGTTTTATATCTTCGATCTGGGGCGTTTTTTTAGTCTGGATACGCTCAAGGCCAGTCATGATGAGCTTACTCAGCTTTATCAGGAACAACCCCTCCAAATTATCAGTCTTTATGCGTTGATTTATATTGTTATGGCAGCACTTTCCTTGCCGGGTGCCGCTGTCATGTCACTGGCGGGGGGGGCAATGTTAGGGTTCTGGGTGGGCGTGCCCGTTGTGTTAATTTCAGCTACCCTGGGTGCCACACTCGCTTTTCTGGCGGCACGTTACCTGTTTCGCGATATAGTACAACGTCGCTTTGGCGATCGCCTTGAAGCGATTGATCGAGGGCTTGAACGGGATGGGGCATTCTATCTTTTCTCGTTACGCATGGTGCCTGCTTTTCCTTTCTTTCTGATCAATCTGCTGATGGGACTTACCGCGATTCGAGTCAGCACTTTTTTTTGGGTTAGTTTGATCGGTATGCTGGCTGGATCGGCTGTCTATGTCAATGCAGGTACACAGCTTGCTGCTATCACCAGCCTATCCGATATTTTGTCGCCCACACTGATCGGATCCTTTTTGTTGCTGGCTATTTTTCCGTGGCTGGCGCGTTGGGTAATCGACATTTCTAGACGGAGACGGTTGTACGCTCGCTGGTCCAAGCCAACGCATTTCGATCGTAATTTGGTGGTGATCGGCGCGGGTGCGGCTGGTCTGGTGGCGTCATATATTGCAGCCGCCACACGCGCTAAGGTTACGCTGATTGAAAGCCACAAAATGGGAGGCGATTGTTTGAATTATGGTTGTGTGCCTTCTAAAGCGCTGATTCGCACAGCCCATTTTCTTAAGCAAGCGAAACACGCGAAATCATTGGGCATAGACCAAGTAACGATCGATTATGATTTCAGCGAGGTTATGGCGCGTGTTCACCGCATTATCCATACCATCGAGCCACATGATTCAGTTGAACGCTATACTCAACTGGGGGTTGAAGTGATCCAGGGTGAAGCGCGCATTACCTCGCCTTGGACAGTGACAGTAAATGAGCAGACATTAACCACGCGTGCTATTGTCATTGCAACCGGTGCCCGGCCGTTTATACCAACTATCCCAGGATTGGAGCACATTAACTATTACACCTCGGAAACCATCTGGTCACTAACGCAACGGCCTGAACGGTTGGTCGTACTCGGTGGTGGACCAATTGGTTGTGAATTGGCGCAAGCATTCGCTCGTCTGGGCTGCCAGGTAACACAAGTCGAACGTGATTGCCTGATGATGCGTGAGGACAGAGAAGTGGCTGCGTTGATCGAATCAGCGCTGCAAGCGGATGGGGTGCAGGTGCTGACGCAGACGGAGGCTGTGCGTTGTAAAAAGAATAATGATGAACAATGGCTGATCGTGCGTGACCGAGCAGGTAAAGAAGAAGTGTTGCCGTTTGATGCTTTGCTATGTGCGGTGGGGAGGGTCGCTCGCACGGAAAAACTGGGTTTGGAAGAATTGGGTATTCCTTTGACCTCAAAGCGTACCATAGAGACGAATGGCTGGCTGCAAACGATTTATCCCAATATCTACGCGTGTGGAGATGTCGTGGGACCCTATCAATTTACGCATGCTGCTTCACACCAAGCATGGTATGCATCGGTCAATGCATTGTTTGGTCATCTTAAACATTTCAAAGTCGATTATTCCATCCTACCGTGGACAACGTTTACTGATCCCGAAGTGGCGCGGGTTGGATTATCCGAGCAGGAAGCCAAAACACGTAAGGTCGCCTATGAAGTCACCCGTTATGACTTGAAAGAACTTGATCGTGCCATTGCCGATGAAGCTGCACATGGCTTCATTAAAGTACTCACTGTTCCAGGTAGAGATCGGATACTGGGTGTAACCATCGTCGGTGAGCATGCCAGCGATTTGCTTGCGGAATTTGTGCTAGCCATGAAGCATGGGTTAGGGTTGAACAAAATCCTGAGTACAATTCATACTTACCCGACTTGGTCGGAGGCTAATAAATATGTAGCAGGGGAATGGAGGCGCCATCATGTCTCGCCACGTTTATTGGACTGGGTAGAGCGTTACCAGACACGAAGAAGGAGTAGGCCATGAAGCTATTGAGATCATCGGTTGGGTTCGTCATTCCAGGCGTAATTGGGATAGTAACGCTAATTATAGTGGGGCTGAACACTGTCGTAATGGCTTCATCGCACAAACTGATATTGACTGGATCAAGCACAATGGCGCCCTTAGCCATTGAGCTAGGGCGGCGATTTGAATCGATGCATTCCGGTGTGCGCGTCGATGTGCAAACCGGGGGTACCGCACGTGGAATTAACGATACACGCAAAGGTATTGCTCATATCGGTATGGTGTCACGCGCCATGAAGCCAAACGAACGGGATTTACAGGCTTTTACCATTGCGCTGGACGGGATAGGCATCATTATTCACGCAAGCAACACGATTGCTTCCCTGAATCGTCAGCAGATTGCCGATATCTATACAGGCAAAATAACTAACTGGCGGCAGGTAGGCGGAAGGGATGCACGCATTACAGTAATCAACAAAGCAGAAGGGCGTTCCACACTGGAATTGTTTTTAGCTTATTGTCAGTTGAAAAATAGCGATATCAAGCCACATATCGTTATAGGCGACAATCAGCAGGGGATCAAGACCGTGGCAGGGAACCCTAATGCGATCGGTTATGTTTCTATTGGCGCTGCAGAATATGATGTGCAACGCGGTATTTCCGTCAAGCTACTGCCTATGGATGGCGTAGTTGCTTCGGTAGCTAATGTACGGCACGGAAATTATCCCTTATCCCGTCCACTCAATCTGATAACGCGTGACACGCCAACCGGATTGGTCAAACAATTCATTGATTTTGCACGCAGGGAGCAAACCCATGACCTGGTGGAAGCCCAGTATTTCGTTCCGGTCAGTATTGACTGATACGGGGTTGTGCTGGTCGTTGCGAATGGTCGCAATGATCGCGGCACTGATCATGGTGTTGATCTTGCTGTTTTTAGTGCTAGAGTCCTGGCCGGCATTACGTCATATCAATCCAGTGCGGTTTTTCATCGATAATGCCTGGTATCCGCTGGATGATCAATACAACTTGTTGCCGATGGTGACAGGCACCCTTTACGCAAGTAGTGGTGCGCTCTTATTGGCCATCCCCCTGGGAATAGCTTCAGCGCTGTTTATGGTCTTTTACGCATCACCTCCTATTGCCATGCTTTATCGGCGGCTAATCGAATTACTGGCCGGCATACCCTCGGTGGTGTTCGGATTCTGGGGGCTAACGACATTGGTGCCATTGATCAATCAGTGGCATCCTCCTGGCGCGAGTTTGCTGAGTGCCATACTCATCTTAATGCTGATGATTCTACCTACGCTGGCTTTGACGAACTATGCAGCGCTAACGGTTGTTCCCAAAGAATATATGCAAACTGCGGCGGCGTTAGGTATGTCCCGCTGGGGAATGATTTACGGCGTAGTGTTGCCCGCAGCGCGCAAAGGGATCGTGGCAGGGATACTTCTTGCAGCAGGTCGTGCGGTGGGGGAGACCATGGCGGTGTTAATGGTTGCGGGTAATGTGGTGCAACATGCGGATAGCTTGTTCACGCCCATTCGTACTCTGACAGCCAATATCGCATTGGAAATGGCCTATGCCATGGGTGATCATCGTGCGGTGCTGTTTGTCTCGGGTTTATTACTATTATTGCTGGTGATGGTGTTGACCAGTTTAGCAGGATGGCTCGGTAAGGAACAGCATGATTAAGTGAAACATTACTATGAGTAAATTCAATCAACTGTGGCGCGAAAGGCTTGTTCAGATGGCCGTCTATCTCATGGTGGTGTGTGTGAGTGGCATATTCCTGTGGATTCTGCTTGATCTGATCCGTGGTGGTAGTGCGCTGCTCTCATGGGATTTTCTGACTGATGTGCCGCGTGATGCAGGGCGTGCAGGCGGTATTAGCGCCATCTTGGTATCCACTTTGTTGATTTTGTTGATTGCGTTACTGGTCGCATTACCCATCGGATGGTCGACTGCTATATTCCTGGCGGAGTTTATCCCTGCTAGGAGTCCCTTCGGTCGATGGGTGCGTTATAGTTTGCAGGTGCTGGCCGGTGTACCTTCCATCGTGTTTGGCTTATTTGGTCATGCCTTTTTCAGTATTTATCTGGGTTTTGGGTTTTCCATTTTGTCGGGAGGCTTGACATTGGCGTGCATGTTGTTGCCCATTCTGGTGAGTACAGCGGAAGCAGGGTTACGCGCCGTGCCGGAAAGTTACCGCATGTCAGCGGCCGCATTGGGCCTGTCGCGTGCAGCCACACTATTTCATTTATTGTTGCCGTTAGCAGCGCCAGCCTGGGCTGCAGGATTATTGCTAGGGATAGGACGGGCAGCAGCAGAAACGGCAGCTTTAATGTTTACTAGTGGCTATGTTGATCGCATGCCTGAATCACTGATGGATTCAGG
>CAYNXU010000143.1:0-4803 GCA_964401225.1 uncultured Nitrosomonas sp. | reverse complement strand
GGACAATAGGAATAAGTATGCGCTTCTGCACCTTTATTTCTGGCTACCCCCTCATGCCGATAAGGCGCAAGTAATTCCTTGAGCCGCGCCACATTCGCCATATCAGAAGCAATGGAGCCATTGATCTGGAACCTTATCTTTTTTGCATAGTATGAACGCGCACTTGCCAGATCATAAAGTTTCTCGGCTGTAATACGCAGCTCGCCAGTGTTTCCCATACTTTGGCCAACAGTGGCCTCAGCAATCAAAAGCTGATCCTCCTTTAACCAGTTACTGTTTGCTCGAAATAACTCGTTGTAAACCACAACTTCCACGCGTGCATGGCCATCATCCAGGACGATAATCGCCATCTTTCCTCGTCGCGTCATTTGCGTGCGCACAGAATGAATCACACCAGCAATTAACTGATGTTCACGTTGCGGACTCAATCTGTCCAGCCGGGTCCGCACAAATTGCTGGAGCTCTTTGGCATAACTGAAATAAGGATGTCCACTGAAATAAAATCCCAACCCCAGTTTCTCATTCTGCAACATCTCCTTGTCCGACCAGGGAGGCACATTGACTAACGCTGGATGATGCAGGCTATTTTCAGCCTCTCCAAATAAGCTGGCTTGATGCGTCGACAGACTACATTGCTCTGCAAATTCAATCGCGATACCTGCTGATGCTAATAAACTTGCACGGTTTGGATCAATACTATCAAATGCGCCGACACGAATGAGCGACTCAATCACGCGACGATTGACTACTCGCCGGTCAACTCGATAACAGAAATCAAATAAATCAGTAAATCCTCCATTCTGATTACGAGCTTCGATAATTGTTGAGATCGCTCCTTCTCCGGTGCCTTTCACTGCGCCTAAACCATAGCGAACGGTTCGATTATCCACCGGAACAAAACGATACTCGGACAGATTGATATCCGGCGGCAGAACTGTCAGATGGTTGACCTGACAATCTTCGTAAAATACATTGATTTTATCGGTATCGTTCATCTCAGCCGACAAACACGCCGCCATGAATTCCGCCGGATAATGCGTTTTAAGGTAAGCAGTCTGGAAAGCGATCAAAGCATATGCGGCCGCATGCGATTTGTTGAAACCGTAACCCGCAAATTTTTCCATCAGGTTGAAGAGGGTAATCGCATTCTGTTCGGTCATGCCATTCTTGATTGCGCCTGCCACAAAGATATCGCGTTGCTGCGCCATCTCCTCGACCTTTTTTTTACCCATTGCACGCCGTAGTAAATCAGCACCGCCCAGACTATACCCCCCCATCACCTGAGCAATTTGCATTACTTGCTCCTGATAAATCATGATGCCATACGTGGGCCCAAGGATCGGCTCAAGGCGCGGATCCAAATATTCAACGCGTTTACCATGCTTACGCTCTATGAAGTCAGGAATCAGATCCATTGGACCGGGTCGATAGAGTGCAACCAGCGCAATCAGATCTTCAAAGCGATCGGGTTTCGCTTTCTGGAGCAGATCTTTCATTCCGCGAGATTCAAATTGAAAAATTCCGATTGCATTGCCTTTTCTCATCAACGCATACGTCGGAGCGTCATCTAATGGGATATGATTTAGAGAAAAAGGTTGATTCGGCGATGATGTCGTCTGCCGGACATCGCCCCCCATCTCGTGTACGCCTGCTTGCCTATGCCGCTGGCGGATATCGTTCACAGCTCTATCGAGAATAGTCAAGGTACGCAAACCGAGGAAATCAAACTTGACCAAGCCGATTTTCTCGACATCGTCCTTATCAAACTGACTGACCACCGAGTCACCTGAATCCGCACAATAGACTGGGCAAAAGTCGGTTATCTTTCCAGGTGAAATCAAAACACCGCCGGCATGCATTCCCACATTGCGGGTCAACCCTTCCAGCCGTTCAGCCAATTCCAGCAGATTACGCACATCTTCTTCCTCCTGTGCACGCTGTTCCAACTGTGGCTCGATAGCGCGTGCCTTTTTCAGTGTCATACCAATCTCGAATGGCACCAGTTTAGCTAATTGATCGACAAAGTTATAAGGCAAATCCAACACACGGCCAACATCCCGGACAACGGCCTTCGCTGCCATCGAGCCAAAGGTAACGATTTGTGAAACGCTCTCACCACCATATCGGCGCTTAACATATTCAATGACGCGCTCTCGCCTATCCTGACAAAAATCGATATCGAAATCGGGCATGGACACCCGCTCAGGATTCAGGAAGCGCTCGAAAAGTAAATCATAACGCATCGGATCCAGGTCCGTAATTCCAAGCGAATAAGCCACCAGTGATCCAGCACCCGACCCCCGCCCCGGTCCCACCGGTACATCATTCTGTTTTGCCCAATTGATAAAATCAGCAACAATCAGGAAATAGCCCGCAAACCCCATCTGAATGATGGTATTGACTTCGAATTCCAATCTCGCTCGATATTTCGGCATCTGCACTGCACGAACCTCAGCTTCCGGGTACAGTGCATGCATACGCTTCTCCAACCCTGCCTCTGCCTCCGCTTGCAAGTAACTTTCGATACTCACCGCGTCCGGTGTGGGAAAGAGAGGCAAGCGATTAATCCCCAGTTCTAACGAAAGCGTGCAACGTTTGGCAATTTCCACGCTATTAGTGAGTGCAGTCGGTACATCAGCAAAAAGCGCTTGCATTTCTGTTTGTGTTTTAAAATACTGCTGCTCAGTAAAATTATGCGGACGCCGTCGATCCCCCAGCACATATCCCTCAGCGATGCATACCCGGGCCTCATGCGCTTTATAATCGGCAGGCTCGATAAATTGCACGGGATGCGTTGCCACGACGGGTAATTGCAGTTTAGACGCGAGTTGCAGTGAATTCCGCACACAGCTTTCTTCGTTCGCATGCCCACTTCGCTGCAATTCGATATAAAACCGCCCTGGAAACAAATCAGCCCACTCTTGAGCCAATATCTCGGCAGTATTCAAATCATGCTGCAATAAATGCCATCCTATCTCGCCATGTTGCGCGCCTGACAATAGAATCAATCCCTCTGTGCCACCTTCATGAGCTTTAAACCAGGATTTTTTGAATTCAGCCCGCCCGCGGTATAAATTTTCACGGTAAGCACGCGATAGCAAACGACACAACAATAAATAGCCGGAAAATGATTGGCATAACAACAAAACCCGGGAAGGTCTGTTTCGATCTATTTCGTTACTTATCCAGATATCACAGCCAACGATAGGCTTGATACCCTTTTTACAAGCGCTTTGATAGAATTTGACCAATCCAAAGAGATTGGCTAGATCTGTCAATGCCAATGCTGGCATATTATCCGCCACTGCTTTCGATATGGCTTCATCGATACGAACAATGCTATCGATGATGGAGTACTCGCTATGCAAGCGTAGATGAATAAAAGCCAGGTTGGTCTGCATGATGCTAAAATTAAAGCTATTCGATCATCCCAGGGTCACCCCCGAGGGTTATTCAAGTATAAATCGGCGTTATTCGTGTAGGCGTGCGCCACTACACATCGATTAAACATTACTGCTCATTTTACACCATGCTAAACACCCCAGAACTTTTACTCCCCGCCGGCTCATTGGAAAAAATGCGTATCGCTTATGCTTATGGCGCTGATGCTGTTTATGCTGGCCAACCCCGTTATTCCTTGCGTGCCCGCAACAATGAATTTTCGTTGGAGCAAATACGTGCCGGCATTACAGAAGCACATAGGTTAGGTAAGAAATTTTTCGTTACGAGCAACCTCATGCCTCATAACGCAAAAGTAAAAACGTATATGGCGGATATGGCGCCCGTCATTGCCCTCAAGCCCGATGCTTTGATTATGGCAGATCCCGGGCTCATCATGCTAGTCAGAGAGAAATGGCCCGAGATTCCCGTCCATCTTTCTGTTCAAGCGAATACTGTCAATTACGCCGCAGTAAAATTCTGGCAGAAAATGGGATTAATGCGCGTCATCCTGTCACGGGAACTCTCACTAGATGAAGTTGCTGAGATTCGCCAACTTTGCCCGGATATGGAACTCGAAGTATTCGTTCATGGGGCATTATGCATTGCCTACTCGGGACGGTGCCTGTTATCAGGTTATTTTAATCACCGTGACCCAAACCAAGGCACTTGCACCAATTCCTGTCGATGGGATTATAAAGTCAAACCTGCTGAGGAAAATGCAACCGGCGACATTCAAACTGTACAGAAAATTGATTTTGACTTCAATCAAGCATTGATGCAACCCGTTACCACCCATGATGCCATTGAACGACATCCCGCTGCCGATCAGGTTTATCTGATCGAAGAAATTGAGCGGCCTGGCCAACTGATGCCCATCATGGAAGATGAGCATGGCACCTATATCATGAACTCCAAAGATCTACGCGCCGTGGAACATATCGAGCGGCTCGTCAAAATAGGCATAGATTCACTCAAAATCGAGGGACGGACCAAATCGACCTATTACGTTGCCCGCACAGCGCAAGTTTATCGCAAAGCCATCGATGATGCAGTGGCCGATCTCCCTTTCGATCCCACACTACTGAGTCAATTGGAAGGGCTTGCCAATCGTGGTTACACGGATGGCTTCTATCAACGTCATCATAGCAATGAGACACAAAATTACCTAAGAGGCTATTCGGAATCGAATCGCAGTCAATATGTGGGGGATATCACGGCGATCGACGAAATCAATGGCACGGCTGAAATTTTGGTAAAGAATCGCTTTCAGATTGGTGATCACCTGGAAATCATCCATCCCTCCGGCAATCAAGTGATTCAATTAGAGCAGATGCAAAACCTAGATGGCACAATGATTCATGT
>CAYNXU010000142.1:0-4814 GCA_964401225.1 uncultured Nitrosomonas sp. | reverse complement strand
GCACTCGAATTGATGGGGTTACCCTATACCGGCAGCGGTATTCTCGCAAGCGCCCTGGCGATGGATAAGTGGCGTACTAAGTTGATCTGGGAAGCTGTTGGAATCAGCACGCCCCGCTACATTGTCCTTGATGACCAGAGCAATGTGGACGAAGTCGTGGATTATCTGGACTTGCCGTTGATCATCAAACCTGCGCGTGAGGGATCGACCATAGGCCTCAGCAAGATCATTAGAAAGCAAGATTTTGCAAATGCTTATCAGGTTGCAGCCCAACATGATTCGGTCGTGCTGGCCGAGCAGTTTATCGAGGGTAAGGAGTTGACAGCGGCAATTCTGGGCGATACACCTCTGCCATTGGTACGCATAGAAGTGGCTGGTGAATTATATGACTATCACGCCAAATATCTGGCCAATGATACACGCTACTATTGTCCGAGTGGTTTATCCGAAGGGTTAAGTCGGCAAATCCAGGCACAAGCTTTGCAGGCGCATAAGATATTGGGATGCAAAGGGTGGAGTAGAGTGGATTTGATTCTGGATGAGAATGACCGACCTTACTTTCTTGAAGCGAATACTTCTCCCGGCATGACCGATCATAGCCTTGTGCCGATGGCTGCAAAGGTGGCAGGCATATCATTTGAAGATTTAGTTGTGAAAATTTTGACATTGTCTTATGTGGAATAATCACCGGCTACTCAATCTATTTGCTAATTTACTGTTTACAGGGGTGATGCTAGCTACGATTTATGTCCTTGGCTTAAGAGTGATAAAATTGCCCCTTTTTGCACTAAAGGAAATTAGCGTGGAAGGGATGAGCGTCATTCAGCCGGAGAACGCTAAGCTGCAGCATGTTGCTCGCTATCAAGTGGAGAGCATTATTCGTAATGAAATTGATGGTAATTTTCTTACTGTCGATTTGGATACCTTACGTGAGGCGTTTAAAGAGCTGCCATGGGTGCGTGCTGTGAAAATTCAACGTAACTGGCCATCAGGACTGAAAGTAAAACTCGAAGAACATACCGTGATGGCGTATTGGGGTGATGTCGCATTAGTCAACGTGCAGGGTGAGCTATTTCGCGCGCCGACTGATGAAATACTGCCGGTTTTTATAGGCCCTACTGAAGAAAGTGTTTCTGTGATCATGGAGCGATATGCGATTTTTAACAAATTATTGCAACCAATCAAGCAGCGTGTTGCTGAGATTACGCTGTCACCACGGCATTCCTGGCTCATTCGACTTGAGAATGGAACATTATTAAAACTGGGTCATGAGAAAATTGAAACTCGGCTGAGACGCTATGTTTCAGTCTATAAACAGAGCATTGCGAATTTGAATCAGTCAATCCCTTTGGGTTATGTGGATTTGCGTTATCCGAATGGATTTGCTGTACATATGTCTGAAGCAATGCCAGAGGTTCCGCGTAAGGCTGGCGGCGGGAAGAAGTCTTGATATCGGGGAGGAAAGTTAAATGAGTAAAGCCAAGGAGGGCAGAGACCTAATCGTTGGTTTAGATATAGGCACTTCGAAAATTGTAGCCATCGTTGCTGAAGTAAAGCCTGAAGGTAATTTCGAGATTGTTGGCCTGGGAAGTCATCCATCCCGCGGTTTGAAGAAAGGGGTTGTGGTCAATATAGAAACGACAGTTACGGCAATTCAGCGCGCTCTTGAGGAAGTTGAATTGATGGCGGACTGCAAAATTAGTGAGGTATTTACCGGTATTGCAGGAAGCCATATTCGAGGCTTCAATTCGCATGGAATGGTGGCGATCAAAGATAAGGAAGTTACAGCGCTGGATGTCGAGAAAGTGATGGAGACTGCCAAAGCGGTCAATATTCCGGCAGATCAGCAGATTCTGCACATCCTCAATCAGGAGTTTATTGTCGATGGTCAGGAAGATGTGCGGGAACCTATCGGCATGAGCGGGATACGGCTCGAAGTAAAAGTACATATCGTGACTGGCGCGGTATCGGCTGCGCAGAACATTATCAAGTGTGTGCATCGCTGTGGCTTAGAAGTCCGCGATTTAATCTTACAGCCCTTAGCCTCAGCCATCGCGGTATTGTCCGAGGATGAAAAGGATTTGGGAGTGTGTTTAGTCGATATCGGGGGTGGGACAACCGATATTGCTGTGTTCACGAACGGCGCAATCCGCCATACCGCAGTGATTCCAATCGCTGGTGATCAAATTACGAATGATATCGCCATGGCGTTACGCACACCGACTAAGGATGCAGAGGACATCAAGTGTCGCTATGGCTGTGCCTTGCGTGCACTGGCGGATGTGCGTGAAGTGGTGGAAGTGCCCGATGTGGGTAATCGGGGAGCGCGCCAGCTTTCCAGGCAAACACTTGCGGAAGTGATCGAGCCGCGTGTAGAAGAACTGTATTTGCTGATTCAGGCTGAATTGCGTCGTAGCGGATTTGAACAGTTGCTTTCATCTGGAATTGTTATCACGGGAGGAAGTAGCTCATTGCAGGGAATGGTAGAGCTGGGCGAAGAAATATTTCACATGCCCGTACGCTTGGGGATGCCGCATTATAAAGGCAGCTTGGAAGAAGTGGTGCGTACGCCCAGATATTCTACGGGTATTGGTTTAATTATGGCGGGCATGGAGCAACAACGGCTACATCAGCACCACCAATTACAAGGAGGATCGGCTAAACAGGTATTAGCAAGAATGAAAAGCTGGTTCCAGAAAAATTTTTGACCATTGCGTTGAAAGCATCGCATTAAAAAGAAGTTATCCAAAATTTAACATGCTAAAGGAGAAGCGTCATGTTTGAAATCATGAATACCGAAAATCAGGAAGCAGTCATAAAAGTGATCGGTGTGGGAGGGTGCGGAAGTAATGCAGTCGATCATATGATTGTGAATGAAACAAAAGGGGTAGAATTCATCTGTATGAACACCGATGCACAAGCACTCAAAGGGAACCGTGCCCCAACGCTGCTGCAGCTGGGTTCAGGCATTACCCGAGGATTGGGTGCGGGAGCTAACCCTGACATTGGACGAGAGGCGGCTCTGGAAGATCGCGACCGTATCGCAGAATTGATCCAAGGCGCAGATATGCTGTTCATTACAGCCGGCATGGGTGGTGGCACTGGAACTGGCGCTGCGCCCGTTGTCGCACAAATCGCTAAGGAAATGGGAATTCTGACGGTCGCGGTTGTCAGCAAACCTTTTTCATTCGAAGGAAAACGCCTGAAAGCAGCTCAAGCTGGCATGGAGGCGTTGTCACAGCATGTTGATTCCTTGATCGTCATTCCTAATGACAAGCTGATGATGGTACTGGGTCATGATATCAGTATGCTGGATGCATTCAAAGCAGCCAATGACGTACTGTATGGTGCAGTGGCAGGAATTGCGGAAGTCATTAATTGTCCTGGGCTCGTTAATGTCGATTTTGCCGACGTCAAAACAGTGATGTCGGAAATGGGTATGGCCATGATGGGTTCGGCAATGGCGAGTGGGGTCGATCGTGCGCGTACAGCAGCTGAACAGGCAGTAGCCAGTCCCTTGCTCGAGGAAATTACCCTGTCTGGTGCACGTGGTGTGTTGGTTAATATTACCGCTAGCTCAGGTATGAAAATGCGTGAGGTTCATGAGGTGATGAACACCGTTAAGGAGCTGACTGCTGAGGATGCAACAGTCATTGTGGGTACGGTGATTGATGAAGGAATGAACGAAAATCTGCGGGTAACCCTCGTAGCGACCGGCTTGGGAAGCATCGCACAAAGTCAGACGAGACCGCTCACGGTTATCCATACGCGGACTGGGACAGATGACAGGACATCTTCAATGTTTGATGAACCGGCCGTTATGCGTACCGGCAGACGGGGAGGAAATGCGACAGTAGCCGCTATGCAACAATCAGGCGTTGATCCGATGGATATTCCGGCTTTCTTGAGAAGACAAGCAGATTGATTCATGATCTTGGAGATCAAGACGCCTATCTAAAGAAATCAGCGGATAACCTGATTTCGGCTTAGTAGTAACTCCTTAATGCAGGTAACACAGCCTCTGTTGACTCAACAGGGGCTGTGTTATGAATGGTATGGATGAGCTTTGCGTCAATCTGATGACTTATTGACCACCGCACGCGACTATCGTAGTTCCATTCATAAATGATTGCACCTTTCAAGAAAATAGCTTTTCAACAGAGCAAGTAAGCCTGGTTTTACCCTCTCTTATTTGCGGGAAATCTTCTCTAAAGTACGCGTATATAATCGGTTGTTCGTAGGAGGAACTATTCCCAAAACATCCATCCTAATAGGTTTAGAATTTAGCGTTAAGCTGAGTAAAATATTTTGTGCTCATGTAGACGTCGTGTAATTTGTGCAAAAATTAGTGATCAGGAGAGGGGGCGCGAACTATGGAAGATTCCAGTATCTGGAGGTATCTGGAGAATGTCTGGATATTGACTGGATTAGTGATGGTCATTTTGGTGAGTCTATTGAAAATGCTATCAGTTAATAATCAGAACAACCGCAAAACAAAGCAGCAACTACAGAAGGGGATGAATTACCTGTTCGTGCTTGGTCTCACCGGCATGGCGCTCGGAACACTATTTTCTCAAAACAGTAATCTCACCTCATTCCAGCAATCGAACGCCGATTTATTCGGTTCCTTTCCCAATCAGGATTATATTGACGCTAACTCATCGCAAGCTCAGAACACTGATCCGGCTATAAATGCAGGTGGTGGCGCGGATTTTAATCAGTTTTTCCACGAAATGCCTGATCGAACGCGTTCTGCACGCCCAAATGCAATTAATCAGCCGGGCAAGGAAGATAATGGCGTCGTCGTGAATGCC
>CAYNXU010000141.1:0-4833 GCA_964401225.1 uncultured Nitrosomonas sp. | reverse complement strand
GAGCTTTACAACCCGAAGGCCTTCTTCACTCACGCGGCATGGCTGGATCAGGCTTTCGCCCATTGTCCAAAATTCCCCACTGCTGCCTCCCGTAGGAGTCTGGGCCGTGTCTCAGTCCCAGTGTGGCTGGTCGTCCTCTCAGACCAGCTACTGATCGTCGCCTTGGTAGGCCATTACCCCACCAACAAGCTAATCAGGCATCGGCCGCTCTAAAAGCACAAGGTCTTACGATCCCCTGCTTTCCTCCTTAGAGAATATGCGGTATTAGCACATCTTTCGATGCGTTATCCCCCACTTTAAGATACGTTCCGATGTATTACTCACCCGTTCGCCACTCGCCACCAGGGTTGCCCCCGTGCTGCCGTTCGACTTGCATGTGTAAAGCATGCCGCCAGCGTTCAATCTGAGCCAGGATCAAACTCTTCAGTTTAATCATATTTCATTTTTTAGCTTTTAGTTTTTTGCTTAAACCACAAACACACAAACTAATTGCTTATGCTATTTTGTTTCTAAGTTATTTTGATTATACTCAAAGTAACTATTGACTAAGCGCCTACATTTATTGACTGTTTATTTTTAAAGATCATGTTGCTTTTCAGTGCGTCTCAAGCAACGAGAGATGTGCATTATACAGATACTAAATTTATGGTCAAGCAATTTATATTACAAATTTTCTTAAATCTTAAATGATGGCTTTGTAGTGCTAGTAACTCGCTGTATTTCCTGCACCTACCTTCAATACTTTCAATGAGATAATTTGTTGTTTTGTTGATGCTGGCCAAATTAATTTTAATTTTACAGCCTGCATAATTTTTTCATACCCTCCTTCAGATTGCGACACAGAAAAATAAGGTTGGGCGCTTAATCTTACTGGGACTGATGTGCTTAATGTCACTGCAGCTTGCAGTGTAGTATCTTCCATCATAATTTCAACCATATCTGCTAAATCTAGGTATTGTCCAAATCCGCCCAGCACAGTCGTTCCGTCTTTGATATAGCGCCCACCCAGGCCATCACAGCTGGGCATGGCTAAATTTATTTCCGTTTCCATGAAACCAGTTATATCACCGGATAAACGATAGGTTACTGATAATCGGTTTTTGAACAGCTCCAGCACTTTTACCATTTGCCATTCATCAGCAATAGATAGAAAGTGAACACGATCATCATCCTGTGATTCGAGCTGATAAATTACTGATCTTTCATTGAAGCTATCTATAAATAAATTTTGCGCTTGAATATCAACAACCAAGTCAGAGTTATCAATTTGGTTCTTGAAATTGAATCGGTCATGCGCTGAAGCAATCCCAGCCTCACTGCATTCAGGCATATCATAGCCATCCAATTGGATTTTACGATGATAATGCTCTACTTGGCGGCGTAACGTATCACCAAAATTGTGTTTGAACTGATAGGCATCAAATTCACAAATACTCGCGCTCCCATCAAGCTTAAGTACGACCTGAAGTTCTTCGTTGTGCAAATAAGCTTCGTCCACGCCATCTAAATCAGTATCTTCAATAAAAAAGGCAGGGCGTGATTCACATCTATCCAGTAAAGCTTCCAACTCAACAATGTTATTGTATATAGCGCGTCGTAGATGTGGCAGATATAGCCCGCCAAATAATCCATGCCAATAAGCGTCATTGGCTTGCGCAGCGTATAGTTTCTGTCGCATCACAGCGGAGCGCTGTATTACGGGCAATCCTGCAAAACGAGCCGAGAGGCTTAACATGCGCTTGTGCATCCAATTTGACTCGGGGTAGCGGGAGAAGAAATTTTTCCAGATACCGCCTCGCAGAAATGACTTATTGCGCTCATACCAACCCGCGGATTTTGCTTGCTGAACCAGATCAGCATAATCATTAGCTGGTTTCGCGGGCAACGTCCATTCATTCATCTCAGTGTAAGAGGTGGTTGGAAGATAGATTACTCCACGTGACCTTTCGGACGCATGATAATCACGATAATGCCGAGGGAAGATTCTAGGCGATGCGAGCACTCCCTGAATAAACTGTTCAAGCCAGCCATTCTCGTATACCCATTGATAGGTTTCAGGCCAGATACCAAATTTTTCGATGTCATCGAAATAAACTGCAGCCACACATTTGTTTGCTGTCGAACTCTCAATCAGGGATTCGATGTAAGACACTGCGTCGTGTGCTGGAGAAAAAGGAATTTTGTAACGAAGCGCCTCAGAAATGGGGAAAAGATCAAGCAAACGAGTATCTTCCTCGGTAGTAAAAAAGCCATTAAGCTCTGTTTTAGTTTTGCCCGCACAAATAAAATGATAGTCATCTACAATTGCATAGCGAATACCGCAGTCTGCTAGTGCGGGCACTACGGTTGATTCCCATACTCGCTCGGTAAGCCAAGCTCCTTGGGGTCGTTGCCCAAACTTTTTTTCTAGTTTCTCTGAGAAAGTCTCGATTTGTCCGATGCGATCTCGATTAGGAATAACTGCCAATACCGGCTCAGTATCTCCTGCACCAAAAAGCTCTACTTGCCCCCGCGTGACCATATCACGCAGTAGATCCATGTCATCAGGATAACGTTCGAACAAAAAATCAAGCAACCATCCAGAAAAATGGACAGCAAACTTAAAATCTGGATAACGATGCAAAACCTGCAAAAAAGGTTTATAGCAACGCAAATGTGCATCTACTAAAACTTCTGGAAAATTGCCGACTGGCTGGTGCGCATGCACACCAAACAGTAAAGAGATGGATTGTTTTGTCACCAGATTTTTCTCATTTTGGTTTGCCTAATTCAAAAACCCTAATCCTATACATTATTTTTTTCATTTGTATTGCAATAATATATGCGTTTGGAACTACTTGTTTTAATTTCACTTGACTTACGATGAGCGTCGCATCGCTTCATTTACTCCCGCATTCCGCCCGCCACGACTGATAGGCCCAAGCACAACCGCCGGCACAGGAAGCTTCAGCAGCCGATAGAGATTAATAAGATTTTTGCGAAACAAAAGATCGAAACTAGCAACTGCTTGTGGTGAGTTATAATCACCAAACCACCAGAACCAATCCGAGCTTTCACAGGAAGCAAGCTGCTGTTCCGCGGAGAATTTTTCTTTACTCGTCAGGCGCTCACTTTTCATCACAAGATCATAGCTGTGCTTAGCCGCACATAAAAGATCCCACGCAAAGTTTTTGTCGTGATCACCTATCCAAGTCGAAAAAGTGCCGTAAACCCAGCTCCCAGCGGTTAGCATAGGCAATATCTCGGTTCCAATCCTTGTATCAACTAAATCCTGAATATAGTCACGATAAGTTGTTGTTTGAATAAATGGGTAGCTCCCAAGCAATTCGTAAAGATCATTGAGAAAATAGTAACCATTATAAGGATAGGATTCCCATGCATTTTCACCATCCAGAATAATGCTTACAATTGGATGCTCAATCGAGCGGGTCTCATGATGAATTTTTTCAAGCGTATGAACAAAATTTTCTGCCGCATCCCGTCCATACCATTTCGAATATTCGAATCCGATCATGTCGGATAATTTATCATCCCGAAAAAAACACAGCATATTATTATTTTCATCAGATACCCTGTAAGGACGGTAAAGATAATGATAGCGATCTGGCAAAGATTGATTTGGATACGATTTATTAAGGCTGTTAACTAGCACATTCTCACCACTTGCAGTCCATGCACAGCCAAATTTCATGAAAATATTCAGTAAAGCTTCTGATATCGCACCCTCAGCAGGCCATATACCCGTTGGTTGAGCATGGAAACGCTGTTTATGGCTATCCATGGCAGATTGTAAATGGAATGTGACGCGTTCACGCCCTCCCGGATAGACTGAGTTTGAAGGTAAAGGGACTTCAGGAAGACTTTCACGAGCGGAAGAAAAATCAATGAGCAGCGGGGCCAAAGGATGATAATGAGGCGTGACAGATAATTCAATCTGACCTGATACAGCCAATCTACGATAACGAGGGATCAATTCCCGGATAAGCGTCCCAATAAGATTAAATAACTGCATCCGATCTGCAAAATTGAAATTTTTACCCTGCGTCATTAGTTGCACCACGATCTCGTGATTACGACGCACGCTTTCTCCTGTCCATGCAAGATGGTACCAAGTTAATAAATCAGCAAGGTACTGACCTGAAACGTAGATTAAATCCTTATCTCCATGCGCTTTCAACGTATCATACAAATCACGCAAATGCTGATAGGCAGGGTAAGGTCTCAACATGGTAGCGTGATTACCCTGAAAACAACTATTTAATATATGGGCACGCTCACTTACCGTGACCAAATTTAGATCAGGCGTAACTAGCATCCGCAGTAGCGGATCACGCATTCTTCCTTGTGCAAATTGCTCAGCATAATCTTCAAGTTGATCCAGCAATATCGGCACAAAATTGATAATTGCCTTGATGTGAGGATGCGTTTCCAGATGGTGAGCCATATCGGTATAATCTTTGATTGCATGCAAATATACCCACGGCAGCAAAAATTCACCTGTCTCATGATCCCGATAATCCGGCTGGTGCATGTGCCATAACAAAACGAGACTGAGTACATTCATAGCTGGTATGCCAAGTTGAAATTGCTCAAGAGATCTTAATTCGTGGTTGAGCCAAATAATAACTACACTACATGAAGATGTTCTTCTCGTTAGTCACGAAAATATACTCATCATGCCTCAAAATTTGGCATCCAGCCTTCTCCCGCTGGGAGAAGGCTGGATGAGGGATGATAAAAACCAAATTTTGAGGTGTGATGATTATAGAGTACAAATACTAGCTTATCTTTCTGTCTTATCAACACGTTTCCAGTCAAGATTCAAACCTTTTA
>CAYNXU010000140.1:0-4846 GCA_964401225.1 uncultured Nitrosomonas sp. | reverse complement strand
GGCTGTCGCACTTTTAGAAGCAGGTGGGAATGTCGCGTTTCCTACAGAAACTGTTTACGGTCTAGGAGCAGATATCACTATCCCTTCAGCAATAAATCGCATTTTTGAAATAAAAGGGCGTCCCGCCTATCACCCTCTTATCGTTCATTTCGCTGAGATAGATCGTTTGCATTACTGGGCAACTGAAGTGCCTAAACCAGCCCAGCAATTAGCTGAGCATTTCTGGCCGGGGCCTCTCACCCTAATCCTACCTAAGAGCTCACGTGTACCCCTTAATGTAACAGGTGGACAAAACACGGTTGCCTTGAGGATTCCTGATCATCCTGTAGCGCTCGCGCTTTTACGTGCATTAGGTGAAAACAAAGCACTCGCAGCTCCCTCAGCAAACCGTTTTGGTCGAATAAGCCCAACATCAGCAAGTCATGTGTATGAAGAATTTGGCAGTGAGGTCAGTATTGTTCTGGATGGAGGGTCTTGCAAAGTGGGCTTAGAAAGCACTATTATTAGCTTTTGTAATTCGACTCCAATTCTTTTACGACCCGGCGGTATTCCAATAGCCTCGCTTGAGGATGTGCTAAAGCAAAAAATTGTTTTTAGAAATAATAAAAATATAACTTTACATGCGCCCGGCACGCTGGCTTCTCACTATGCCCCCATTACCCCTCTCGAAATCTGGCCCACCGAATCAATTCAACAGCGCGCCCAGGAATTGGCCAAGAAAGGATTACAAATTACTCTAATCACCTGGTCAGACCATAATCAGCTTGCTCGTGATACTGCAAATATTCATTATTTTTTAATGCCTGCAAATCCCGTTGAATATGGTCATCAGCTGTATGCTACCCTCCGCGAGTTAGATCAGAAAGGTTTCTTTCGTCTGTTGGCAGAAGCGCCTCCCGATGATCTTGCGTGGTTAGCAATTTCTGATCGTTTGCAACGGGCTAGCTTTACTACATCGAGTCACAAATGAGTAAAAATAAACATACTTCGCTTTCTGCCGTGCTATTCGATATTGACGGTACACTAGCCGATACCGAACGAGATGGTCATCGCCCTGCATTTAATGCCGCCTTTAAAGAGTTTGGGCTTGATTGGAATTGGGATACCGAACTTTATGGCAACCTGCTTCAAGTCACTGGGGGTAAAGAGCGCATACGTTACTATATGGAGAAATATGCTCCCCATACATTAAATAGAAGTGACCTATCTAATTGGATTGCCGAGTTACATAAAACCAAAACCAGATATTTCCTTGATCTACTTGCGAAAGGATACATTCCTCTGCGACCCGGTATCGCTCGATTAATTCAAGAGTTGCGCGAGAAAGAAATAAAAATGGCTATTGCGACAACAACAACCCTAGAAAATGTAACCTCACTGTTAAAGTTTACATTAGGCGAGGAATCTCTCGATTGGTTTGAAGTGATCGGCGCTGGAGACATCGTACCTCACAAAAAACCTGCCCCAGATATTTATAATTGGGTGCTTGAAAAAATGGAATTAACCCCTCAACAATGTATTGCCATTGAGGATTCAGAAAATGGATTGAAAGCCTCTCTCTCAGCGGGTATTAAAACCATCATCACAGTAAGTGAGTACACAAGCTCACAAAATTTTGACGGTGCCTCAATAGTATTATCGGACCTAGGAGAACCGAATAAATTGCCCACCATCTTCTCAGGAATCATCCCTGCCACCAACAATAAATGGATAGACGCCTTGAATCTAATTACTTTAATTGCCGAGTCCGATGATCGTAATTAGTGCATGCGTGAAAACCTTCCACTCCAATAAAAAATAATCGCTTGTTAATTAATTTGATAAAAATTTAAGAGGATCAACAGGCTTCCCCCGCTCTCTAATTTCAAAATGAAGCTTCACGATATCGCTATCAGTATTTCCCATTTCTGCAATCTTTTGCCCTTTTGTGACAGCTTCACCCTCGCGAACGAGAATCTTACTATTGTGCCCATAAGCACTTAAGTAAGTATCGTTATGCTTAACAATGATTAATTTGCCATATCCGCGTAACCCGCTACCACTGTAAACAACAGTTCCATCCGCAGATGCCACTATTGACTGTCCTGACCTTCCAGAAATACTTACTCCCTTAGATTTTTCAGTGTATCTGCTTAGCACCTGCCCGTTTGTTGGCCAGCTCCACTTGATATTACTAGTGTTTCTAGCTTCAGGTTTTTGGGAGCTAATTTTAGGAGGAGCACTCTCTTTCTCAACAATTGTCTGGGTAACTGGAGCCACTGCAACAGTTTCTACTTTAGGAGAAGGTGTAATGCCAGGTCCAGCTGAATCTCTTAATTGAGCAACAGCTGTCTCGGAATAAGGTAATTTAACGCCTTTGGGTTCTGTTACTAGCGAACCAGCAGAAACCTCTCTATCAGAGTGTGGAATTGCCGAAGGAAGTTGTTCAGCATCAGAGGAAATTATGGGCTGTGGCACTGAAAATAGAGTCGGTTGCGCTGTGTTTGCCTGCTGCTGCTCCACCACCTGCTCCTGCTGAGAGGACGATTTTTGTCTAGATGGTACAGATAGATCAATTTCCTGACCGATTCTTAGTGCATTGGGATCGACAATTCCATTCCACTGTGCCAACTCTCTATAATCAACACCATGCTTGAGTGCGACACCATACAGTGTGTCCCCTCTCTGAATAAGATAGGTTTGCCTGTCCGTCACCACTGCCTTGTCTGGCATTTGATGCAAATTTCTTTGTGACTCAACTACCGGTGCGGGATGCGGCGCAACACACCCTACTATTAAAAGGGAGGGAAAAACTAGCAATAATCCAGATAAAATAGCAAACAGCTTTGTTCTCACCACTAAGATCGCCCTCATAACAAAGTCATAAATTTCAAAACTAGCTTTCCTGATCGCAATGCACGGCATCTCTATTTTCCTCCTGTATCGCTTATTTACTTATGACACCAGATAAAATTGGCACGAACTTTACTTCATCTAATACAGTTTCAATAAAACCCTGAGGAGTGTGCTCTATTACACACAAATACTGCTTGCGACTGCCTTTTGGATAAACCATTCTACCTCCAATCATCAATTGCTCTAAAAGCGATATAGGCACTTGTGCCGTTACAGCCGTCATCATGATGCCGTCAAATGGCCCCGCTTCAGGAAAACCAAGTAAGCCATCCGCATGTTTTAAAAAAATATTACTAACTCTCAGCTCACGTAACCGTATGCGTGCACGAGTCAACAATGGTCCGATACGTTCAATTGAATAGACTTGCTGCACGAGTTTTGCTAGCACTGTAGTTTGATACCCACAACCAGTTCCAATTTCAAGCACCTTGCCGAAATTTGAATTTGCAAGTAAAAGTTCAGTCATTCTTGCCACAGTCCATGGGCTTGAGATTGTTTGACCAAAATTAATTGGTAGCGCCACATCATCATAGGCTCTAGATGCCAATGCTTCTTCAACAAAAATATGACGTGGGATCGAATTCATTACAGCTAACACTCTTTCATCGGTGATACCTTGTTCACGTAAACGCTCAACCATTCGCATTCGCGTTCTCTGTGATGTCATACCAATACCTGAATGACGCACGCTCACAAATTAATATCTCCTGTCCTATTTTTATACAAAGGAAGTTAGCATGATAACCCCAACCAATCTTTCAGGTATCCCATCTGATCATATCGAGTGAGGTCTATTTGTAATGGCGTCACTGATACTCGGTTATTATGAACAGAGAAAAAATCTGTTCCCTCTCCCGCGTCTTGTGCAGCGCCTGCAGCACCCACCCAATAAACGGTTTCTCCCCGTGGGCTGAGGGATTTAATCACTGCTTCAGCTTTGTGGCGACGCCCTAGGCGCGTTACTTCTATCCCCTCCAATTGCTCTTGCGGGATATCAGGCACATTAATATTCAGTAGAATAGGGACATGGAACTTTTTCTCCATGAATCGTTTCACCATATTCAACGTAACATAGGCAGCAGTTGAAAAATTGCCCTCAGAAACACTCACTAGAGATACCGCGATTGATGGGATGCCCAAAAGAAATCCCTCAGTAGCAGCAGCAACAGTCCCAGAATAAATCGTGTCATCTCCCATGTTAGCACCATCATTAATACCAGAGATGATCATATCCGGCAAATCATCCAACATTCCAGTCACGGCTAAATGCACACAATCTGTGGGTGTACCATTAACATAATAGAAGCCATTATGTGATTTATGCAAGCTAAGCGGACGATCAAGCGTTAAAGAGTTACTTGCACCACTGCGGTCGCGTTCAGGAGCTACTACGGTTATATCAGCTATACTAGAAAGGGTTTTGGCGAGACACGCAAGACCTGGCGCAAAATACCCATCATCATTACTGAGCAATATGCGCATTTGAGTTAATTTCTGGAAATTAATGAAAAGTCAAAATACTATACTTGAATTTACGTACCAGCGGCTATTCACAAAAGCCCTAAATAGGCTAGTTAGCAATAAATCACTAAAACCTCATTATGGGAGAATATATTACATTATCTATCTAATTATAATTAATAAATTCATACAGGATCTAGAATCATGCTGGTCGGGGCGAGAGGATTTGAACCTCCGACCACTTGCACCCCATGCAAGTACGCTACCAGGCTGCGCTACGCCCCGACTTCCTGAATTATAGCAAATACAAGACCCAAACTTGGAGCTGCTCTCTAAATAAATTAAGGGCACCTCTAAAAATCCATTTTTCGTCACAATACGTCGTTGTTCACAAAAAATATTTCCTTACATATCAATCATATGCTACATCAACACTTTTTGTTCTCGCCTCGTCTTGTTTAAAGCTCCGAATTTTTAGAGATGCCCTTAA
>CAYNXU010000139.1:0-4888 GCA_964401225.1 uncultured Nitrosomonas sp. | reverse complement strand
CCTTTGATAACTACTTTACGAAAAAAACACCTGCCTTTTTACAGTATCTCTATAAAAAGGCAGGTGAAGTAGAGGAAAGAGCAATTGTTTTTACAAAAAGGTTACCGTCTTATTTGCAAATCCACTCAGACGAACCAACTGGTCGGATGAACCATTCCATTCCTGAGGTACGTAATTCTCAGATCATTCAGTACTGCACTTAGGTAAATCTGCAAATACAGCATCAATAATGCTTAGCCCTGTTTCTTTGCTAATATTCACATTCTGAGAGAAAGGGAATAAGTGCCAAGCTGCAATCATCAGTCAGAGCACAATGTGCTGAACGGTCAGCATGTAGCTATCAGCGATGATGTTTACGATGGTAGTCATCAATTAACTGCAGCAGGCATCGTCGAGCTTAAGAACATTTGCATGAAAACCGTTTCCGGTATAAAAGGGCAAGTAACTGTGAGCATGTCGTATCAAAGTGGATGCTGTAGTATCTAATTATTACTGCTAAAAAAGAAATTGAGAATGTGGCAAATTGTCGCAGGAGCAGTAACAAGCAGGTTTCTTTAAATTTAATGTAGGTGTGTCAAAGGGAAATTGATATGAAATACAGAATTAAACGCCAGTGGATAGCGCTGTTGATGGCTATTGTTTGGGTGTTTCAAGCATCATCGGTGCATGCGGATGCGGTGATTGAATGGAATCAGCGAGCAGGTGATATTGTGGTGAACGC
This sequence comes from uncultured Nitrosomonas sp., assembly GCA_964401225.1. Lineage (GTDB taxonomy): Bacteria > Pseudomonadota > Gammaproteobacteria > Burkholderiales > Nitrosomonadaceae > Nitrosomonas. Next base: position 4,167 of record CAYNXU010000139.1, on the reverse strand, counting down.
GAATATTGGGCCATTACCTGCTGAACGGGCGCTTGCCATAACTCATGCCGCGGTCTATGAAGCAACTAACGCGATTACTCAACGATATCCAGTCAGCGAACTGAGACTGACGGTAGTGAAGGGAGCCTCCGTTGAAGCCGCAATTGCGGCGGCTAATTATGGGGTACTGATGGATCTCGTACCCTCGCAACGTCTCACGATTGAGCGCGCATATCAGGCTGCGTTGGCAACAATTGCTGATGAATCAGCGAAAAACAAGGGGATAGCCATAGGTGAGCAAGCAGCTGCAGCGATCTTGGCATTACGCGCCGACGATGGCTCATTTGTGAGAGAAAGCTATCGCCCAAAGACTAGTGCTGGTGTTTATATACCAACGGTAATACCAGAAGCGCCACAATGGGCTCAGCGTAAACCATGGCTGATGACGAACCCTGCACAGCTTCGCCCGGCGCCGCCGCCTTCTCTAGAAAGTGAATTGTGGGCACGCGATTACAACGAGGTCAAAACGCTGGGTCGTAAGGATAGTCAGCACCGCACTGCTGAACAAACTGAGATTGCTCGCTTCTGGGAAGAAGTGATGCCACCGATTTATCATGGCATCGTGCGTTCGGTCGCTAATGTTGCCGGGAGGGAAATCACGCAGAATGCTCGCTTGTTTGCTGCCGTGACCCAGGCTTCAGATGATGCGTTGATTGCCGTGTTTGATGCCAAATATCATTATGGTTTCTGGCGACCCGTCACTGCAATTCGCAATGGCGACATCGATGGTAATGACACTACAGAAAGAGATTCGTCCTGGCTGCCCTTCATCGATACTCCTATGCATCCTGAATACCCTTGTGCACACTGTATCGTCTCCGCTGCTGTCGGTACGGTATTGCAAGCGGAAATCGGGGATGGCCCAACACCGTTATTGACTACGACAAGCGATGCGGCGGGAGGAGCAGTAAGAAGTTGGACGGCAGTCGATGATTTCATGCTGGAAGTAATCAATGCACGCATCTTTGATGGCGTGCACTATCGTAACTCTGGCATCGTTGGCGCTGAGATGGGCAAGCAGATTGGCAATATGGCAGCGAAGAAATATCAGCTCAAAGAGGTTGATTAGTTATTTTTTTATGGTCGAGAGAGTTGGAGGAGCTTCACCTCCAACTCCTCACAGACTCCGGAGGTGAACCTCTGGATTCATACGACTACTGTCAGACATTCCATTAGCACCTCTCAATGCTGATACTACTACAGGCAAAGCATACGCCCTTCCCCGGGCCGGGTTGGCAAATGCTTAGCCTGAGTCAACACATCCCCTTCAATAGAAGCCGGTTTCAAAACCTCAGCTAAGAAGATGAAAAACTTCATCCCGATATTATCCTGGCTACCCAATTATGACAAAGCAAACCTGCGGGGAGATCTCTCGACCGGATTGACTGTCGGTGTCATGCTCATCCCTCAGGGGATGGCGTATGCAATGCTTGCTGGACTCCCCCCGATTTACGGATTGTATGCATCGCTCGTTCCATTATTCATTTATGCAATTTTTGGTACTTCCCGGCAGCTCGCCGTCGGGCCGGTTGCCATGGTTGCCTCTCGGACAGTCTCCTAGGATACCGCTGAGCTTTTATGATCACTATGCCTTCACTAGAGATTCGGCTATCTTTTAAATTCAATAACCTTTCTTTGTATAGCTCTGGGAGTGATGATGCGTTTATATCGAATCGCAAATGAATCGCTGTCGATACTTTATTCACATTTTGCCCACCTGAGCCTTGTGAGCGCACAGCCTGTATTTCGATCTCAGCCAAGGGTATTGTTATTTTGTCTGATATTCTTAACATGATGAATCATTCAACTACTGCTTATTTTTCTGATGATCACTAAACTTCCTTAGCATCATTCTAGAGCGCTCTGAATAAACCTTATCCCTCCTCGACATAACCCACTTACCCACAACCTTATCCACGAAAATTGTGGATAAAGAGCCTTAGTTGATCAAATTTTGCATATGCCCCCAATACCTGTCTATTCAAGCTATGTCTCTTCACTTTCTGAATTAAAATCCTGCTAACAAATATTAGAAATTCTGGAAGCCGGAATAAATCGTGTCCCGTTTTTATGAAATAGAATCCACTGCTGAAAATTATTGGCGTGCCATTATTCTGTTTGGACGCAACTCAGCTTCGTACAAATTCGCTCTTGCAAAAGTGCTTTTCCCGATTTTCATTCAATGGGAAAAACACAAATTACCCTTGAAGAGCTCGCCGTATCCTAAGCTGCTAAAATAACCGATTCTTCATTTCCGCCTGCCGCACTAATGCACATAGGATGTCTTGATGTCTGCTAATGGATAGCTCGTACACCCCGGCACTTTGGAAAGTGAGCGCACCCCCAAAATGGCATTCCTGCCTTCTCTCCTTGTTTGGCTACCCACTTTACCATTGAGTCACCGCATTGGGGGCAACTTGGTGCCATTGTCGGCCCATCAGGCACTGGTGCAGCTACTGGAGAACCCTTCTTTTCGGTAGTAGAACGAACAGAGACTTAATGGACCGGTGTTTGATCACAAATTCTCACCCCCCTCACTATACAAATGCAAGCAAGTAAAACCAACTCGGTATTTTCGCAATTCACTCACTTTGATTCCTGACCGAGATCAATGAAAATTTCGATCAGAGTATGATTTCTATTATTAATTTCGCTTATTGAGAAACACTCAATTTGCTACCCTACTGATCAGGAAAGATTATTCTGAAACGAGTCCTCCTTCCTAACTTAAGGCATCCTGAGTAAGAGACGCGCTCGTCACCCAGCTTGACCAAACAGTAGCAATCGGAAGATAAGTGTTTAATTCGTCAATTTCTTGTCTCGTTAAACCGAAATTTTGACAAAGCCTTGGCTGTGACCTGTTTCCCAACTTCCAGTTCGCGCACCGGCATGTTGAAATGGAATGGATTCAGAGCATCCTTAATCAGCCCAGGTTTGTCTGGGATAATTTTCTGTTTATGGTGTGACTAAAAGGAGATTACTTGATCATGCAGACCTCGGGTCAGAAACGATTAAAATTGGTTAAATCATCGGGAATTAGAAAGAGCAACCCGACAAGTGAAGAAAAAAGCGAATCATCGCTCACCATTGAGGAATATCATCAACGTGCTGAACAGTATGCGCAACGGATTCGCAGAACCCAGGATGTGGATGAGATCATTGGTATTCTGGATACTGTCTTATCCGAAACCAGGAATTTACGCAACAACGATGAGCCCCCCAGTGCTCATGAGCAAATCCTTTACGCAGAACAGAAAATAGAATCTCTCAGACATGAACTGGAACTCATCAGAGAGTTAGTGTATACCGACCAGGCAACAGGGTTATTTAACCGACGCGGACTGGATGAACTATTTACGCGTGAAGCTGCCCGCGCAGACCGGAGCAAAGGCGCACTGTGCACTATTCTGATCGATCTGGATAACTTCAAGGAAATTAATGAGATTTATAGCTATCCATTTGGCGACAACACCTTGGTCCATTTTGCAAAACTAATAAAGAACGCGTTGCGTCCAAGCGATGTAGTTGCGCGCTATGGTGGCGAAACGTTCGCCATCTTATTGCCTGATACTCACATAAATGATGCAATACACGTTATGCAGCGACTGCAATGCACTATAGCTGCCAGTCCTATGCTGAATGCAGACAATCAACCCGTATCAATTACTTTTAGCGGGGGCGTGGTATTGCGTCAAACCAACGAGCCTCAGCATTCGGTAATTAGGCGCGCCAATGAAGCATTATCTCGCGCAAAAAATTCCGGAAAAGCTAGAATAGAAATCGCTTTCTAACTATCCAAGGTACCCTAACGCTGACTTGCCTTAATAATCACTATGTCAGTCGATTATAGACAACCCAGCAGATTTTTCTTAAACGTCTGATCAATTTTCAATTTGCGTGACTCTATTACTCAGCGTTCATAGGATAATGTAGGCGCAAGCCATTTTTCTGCTTCACCAATTGCCCAGCCTTTTCTTCTAGCATAATCTTCAACCTGATCTTTACCAATTTTACCCACAGCAAAATAAGTCGATTCCGGATGCGAAAAATAAAAGCCGGATACAGCTGCGGTGGGAACCATTGCGTAAGATTCAGTTATAATAATACCAGCGCGTTTCTCGGCTTCAA
>CAYNXU010000138.1:0-4894 GCA_964401225.1 uncultured Nitrosomonas sp. | reverse complement strand
TCTGTTATACCAATTGGTGCAAGACAGGATAAAATGTCTTCCCTCTTATGTCATCCAGAAGGAATCACCCTCCATGTGCGATCGATGCGATCTAGCAAATATGCCTACTCCTCAGAATAATCCTATTCCAGATGAGTATCACGGACATGCGGAATCAAGCAAACGTCTATTCCTGAAACAAGCTGCCGTAACTGCGCTAAGCCTGGGTTTCACAAGCGCAGGGATCGCGGCCGACAAAGAAAAAAATGTAACCGAACCCCTTTCCCGCACTATACCCAAACCTGAAAATATCCTGACACCGGATCAAGCGCTAGAACGGTTGATGGCTGGAAACGAGCGCTTTGTTTCAGGTAAATCGGAGCCATTGGATTTTCATGATGTGGAAATCGCGCTCATCAAAGGGCAGAACCCGTATGCCGCCATTTTAGGCTGCGCCGATTCGCGGGTGAGTCCTGAACATTGTTTCGATGAAGCGCTCGGCGATCTCTTCGTCACGCGCGTAGCGGGAAACTACTTGACGCACGATAATCTGGCCACCTTGGAATATTCAGTGGCCGTGCTGAAAACACCGTTAATCATGGTGCTGGGTCACGAAAGCTGTGGTGCAGTGAAAGCGGCGATCGACTCAGTCGATCATTACCAGGATTTTCCGGGTCACATCCAGCTACTGGCGAGCGCCATCGCGCCAGCTGTCAGGGCAGTGTCCGATACTTCCAGCAGCCGACTGGTCAATGTGATCAAAGCCAATGTCATCATGACAGTCGAAAAGCTGAGAACCAAAACGCCCATCCTGGATTATTATCATGATCATAAGAAAATCCGCATCGTCGGCGGGTTTTATCATCTCAAAACGGGCAGAGTCGAGCTCATCGCGTAAACACCCCCATTTCTACCGATTGCTAGGAAGAATGCTTAATCGCTTGGGGAATGGCAGCTTTCAAATAATAAATCATCGACCATAACGTCAAGACGGCTGCCAGATAAATGAGCCAGGTGCCTACTACTTGGGCATTGAAATGATCGCCGATTTTTTCGTGGTAGAGTAACAACGGAATCGCAGTCATTTGCGAAGCTGTCTTTATTTTTCCCAGAAAGGAAACTGCCACGCTTTTGGCTTTACCAATCTGCGCCATCCATTCGCGCAAGGCCGACACGGTGATTTCACGGCCAATGATAATCAGTGCAATGGGAGCATCCAATCTTTCCAGATAGACCAGCACAATCAACGCGGCTGCGACCATTAATTTATCGGCGACCGGGTCAAGAAACGCTCCAAAAGCCGACATTTGATTCAACGTGCGGGCAAGATAACCATCCAACCAATCGGTAATTGCTGCACCGGTAAAAATGATGGTGGCGATCAAATTTTTACCGAATGGCGATAGCCAGTCTGGCGGCAAATAAAAAATCCCGACAAACAAGGGAATGGCAAGTATCCGCATCCAGGTCAGCAGATTAGGAAGATTCATTGGCATAGTATGTAAATTTTAATTCGGTTAGTAATACGCAGCGGAAATACTAGCGTTGCTAGTTATCTCAGTTGATTCAACAAGAGAACGTCAATGCAGTTCCCGGTAAATCCTCTCTGCCAGCGCCCGGCTAATCCCTTCTGTCTGTTGCAGCTCTTCAACGCTAGCTGTCAACACCCCTTTTAACCCTCCAAAGCGCCCTAGCAAGCTTTGTCGTCGTTTCGCGCCCACACCTGCAATCTGTTCAAGACTTGAGTGCGTGCGCGCTTTATTACGACGAGCACGATGTCCCTGTATGGCAAAACGATGGGCTTCGTCACGAATTTGTTGGATTAAATGCAGCCCTGCATGATCCGGGGGTAATTTTAACGGGTTTTCAATCGATGGAGAAATCAACTGTTCCAAACCCGGTTTACGCCCCTCCCCTTTGGCTACGCCAAGAAAAGGAATATCGTTGAGCCCGAGTTCGATCAATACCTCCTGAGCTGCACTCACCTGCCCTTTTCCACCATCAATTAGAATCAGATCAGGCAATTTGTCCTCTTCTTCAGCCATTTTGGCATAGCGTTTCAGCAGCGCTTGGCGCATAGCGGCGTAATCGTCGCCGGGGATGATGTCCGTGATGTTGTATCGGCGATACTCATTATTGCGCATGGAAAAATGATCATAAACCACACAAGAAGCCACGGTTGCTTCGCCCATGGTATGGCTGATATCAAAACACTCGATACGGCCAAGACTAGGCAGATTTAAGGCGAGCTGTAACGCTTGCAATCGTTCTACCTGACTGGCTTGCCTTTGCAGTCGCTGTGTCAGCGCCAGTCGTGCATTTTCAGTGGCCATTTTCAACCATACGCGCCGTTCACCGACCGGATTATGCACGATGGCAATTTTGCGGCCAGCCTGTTCAGCAAGCAACGGTTGCAGAATATCCAAACGGATCTTTTCACCGATCACAATCAGGGGTGGGACAAGTCGATTGAGATAATGTTGGGTGATGAATGCTTCCAGTACCTCGGGAATGTCATACCCCTGCACGTTCTGAGGAAAAAAACTCTTATCACCCAAGTGCCGCCCCCCTCTGATCATGACCAGATTGACGCAGAATTCTGTAGCGATATCAGGCTGGGAAACGCAGGCAATGACATCTACATCCAGCGCCTTGCCGCTATCGACGAACTGTTTTTCCTGTATTTTTCGCAGCGCTTGCATCTGATTACGGTAAATGGCCGCTTGCTCGTACTCCATACGGTCGGCAGCGATCTGCATTTTTACAGCGATCTCTTTCAGCACTTCACTTTGTTTGCCTTGTAAAAAAAGTGAGGCATTTTGGACATCTGCGCGATAATCATCGGGTGAAATGAGGTTAACGCAAGGCCCACTGCAACGCTTGATCTGATACAACAAACACGGCCGTGCACGATGATTGAACACACTGTCTTCACAGGTACGCAAACGAAACAATTTCTGCAAAAGCTGGATGCTTTCCCTGACCACGCCTGCATTCGGAAAAGGTCCAAAATACTGGTGCTGGTTATCCAGTGCACCTCGATAAAAGCCCAAGCGAGGATAGGTATGTTGACTCAACATTAAATAAGGATAGGATTTGTCATCCCGGAACAAGATGTTGTAGCGAGGCGCAAGACGCTTGATGAGGTTATTCTCAAGAATGAGCGCTTCAGCCTCAGAACGCGTGACCGTCGTTTCGATGCCGGCAATCTGCGACACCATCAGCTGTATGCGCGGACTCAGATTGGATTTCTGAAAATAAGATGATACCCGTTTTCTAAGATCGATTGCTTTACCGACATAGATGACTTCGCCGGCGGCATTCAGCATTCGGTACACGCCCGGAAGCATAGGCAAAGCTGATGAAAACACCTTGCCATCAAACACGGCTTGCAAAATACTTATATCCTCTCAGTCATCATTGCCAAGTAAGGTCCCGGCGATTGCCCAGTTCTCATGTGGAATTTCATCAAAGGAAATATAGGTGTAAGACTTGGGTTTATTGCCTACCCGCTCCAAGGTATCGGTAATTTCCTCGGCAATCTGTTTTTTCTGCTCGCGGCTTAGCGTGCCGGCAATACGGATATTGACATAAGGCATTTCATTCTCCCAAAAAAATTGATTAAGTTGGTAAGGCCAGATCTGCACACACTCTGGCTATGACTTGCTCGAACATTTCCGCTGTCAAGCGCTTGGTTTGCGTATTGTAACGACTACAATGATAGCTGTCATAGAGTTGCAACCCATTAGGCAGACGATACACCGCGCCATGACTAAAAGGAAAATGTTTCATTTTGAGTCCTAACGCCATCAACCCTGCTTGATGCGCCACATTACCCAATGCCAGTAAAGCCTGCCCGCCATGCGCTGCAAAATCCTGGATTTCAGTTGATAAAAAGGTATTACATTGCCGTACTTCGCTGGGCTGGGGTTTGTTTGCGGGGGGCAAGCATTTGACAGCATTGGTAATACGGCAATGGTTTAAACGCAAATCATCATCCAGCGAAATAGACTCGCTTTGACTGGCCAGACCAAACTTATACAACGTTTGATAAAGCAGAATACCGGCAAAATCCCCGGTAAACGGCCTGCCCGTGCGGTTTGCGCCATGCATACCTGGTGCGAGACCGATGATCAGTAATCTAGGTGAAGAATCGCCAAACGCTGGAACCGGTTTGGCATGATAGTCTGGATACTGTGCTCTGACAGTATCCAAAAATCCTGCAAGCCGCGTACACCGCCGACAATTCCCTAGTAAGTCGGTGAGAGGGGGATGGCAGGTTTTATGGTGTAAAATGGGCATTTTTTAAAGTAAATAACAATGACAAAAGTTCTCGCAACTGAAATTCGTGTCGGTAATCTGATCGAATGGGACAAACGAATCTGGCGTGTGCTGAAATGTTACCACGTTCATGTAGGCGGCCGCGGAGGTGCATTCATGCAAGTAGAAATGAAGGATATCGAAGCAGGCACCAAGACCAATCAACGTTTTCGTACCGACGATAAGGTAGAGGTCGCCATTGTCGAGCAACGCGCCATGACGTATCTCTACCAAGAAGGTAACGACTATATTTTCATGGACAAGCAAACCTATGAACAGTTGAATTTATCAAAAGATTTCCTCGAAGGACAAAGTGAATACCTGCTCCCTAATACGGACATACAGGTCAATTTCCATAACGAGCGTCCGATTGGTGTACAACTGCCTTCCAGTGTCATACTCTCTGTCGTGGATACTGAACCGAGCCTCAAGGGTGCCACGGCTACCAGTTCCTATAAACCCGCAACCTTGGAAACAGGCCTGGTCGTGATGGTGCCATCATTTGTGTTGCAAGGTGAAAAAATCAAAGTTAATACCGATAATGGTGAATATATCGAGCGCGTCTGAATCGATTTGCACAACCAAAAGCATCTTT
>CAYNXU010000137.1:0-4895 GCA_964401225.1 uncultured Nitrosomonas sp. | reverse complement strand
TCCTTTTGTTAAAACTATTGAAGAGGTGAGTAATTGGCGAGCCGAGCAACAGGAAGCCATCGCGCAACGTGCACAATTATTCGTTAGTGAAAGAGCAAATGATTCTAATGCGCTTGCTGATAATCGTGCCCTTTTTACAAACATCCTTGCTGAGAAGCGCGTATGAGATTAGTTAGAGGACATCCTAAGAGCATATTTGACTAAAACCGGCTTACTGTTCATCAGCACACCCAGCATAATGCCCCCATCATTTTTTTAGCTTTGGCAACTTTAGTCAAGATTAACTCTGCTGCTGCAGGGCCAAGTTTAGAATTACGCGATTGCACGAGCGCTTCCTCGAAAGGTGGATTACGCAGATTCTGATTTTTTTGGTTCCGACTTGACCGGCTTAGGTTGATATGGAAATGGAATAACTACTAAATAACGGCCAGCATACTATTTCTTCATGCAATCCGGGTAATAACAAGAATTTTTTGCACCTATTTGCCGCCAACACTTTGCTAAAAGTGAATGATACTTATTCTATGGACTGAATAAGTCATTGCGATGATTTTCAGTCATCTTCTGGATAAATGGCAAAGGAGCCACAGTGCAAGATCAGGTCAATTACCTGCTTAACCAGGTCACATTCACAACCGCAACTCTAAAACAAGCTAGAAACCGATTTTCTGATAGGCTTGCGCCAGAATTCAGCATATTCGATTACTTGCGAACCGATGAGATGGGTTTATCACGTTGCATGGCCAACTTACTTGATCCTAGCGGAACGCATGGTCAAAAGGGCGTATTTCTAGAGTTATTTCTAGAAAAAATAAACTGGCCTGCCAATACCGAGATTCGATCGATCGAGCTGGAGAAACAAGCTAATGGGCAAAGACGCATCGACATCTACTTGCGTTTTGCGAATGGCGAAATTATCGGCATCGAGAACAAACCCTGGGCGGGAGATCAGGAAAATCAATTGAGAGATTACGCCGCTTTCATCGACAAAGAAGCAAGAGGTAATAAATGGCTACTGGTCTACATGAGCAACAATGATCCATCCGATAACAGTGGAATAAAAGACATACAGAAGGCACTTGAAAATGAAGGAAAATTTATTCAACTCAGTTATTCGAGCATTATTGAATGGCTGGATAACTGCGCCTGTAAATCGAAAGCATTGATCGTGCGTCTATTTATCGAAGAACTCACCAAATTTATCCGCAGCAATGTCAATGGAGAACTGGAAATGTCCGAGGAAAATGAAATAAAGAACATTGTTTTAGCCTCACCTGAAACTCTTGCATCTGCCTTCCATATCTCATTAGCGATGACAAAAGTGAAAGAAACTTTATTGAAGGAATTCCGTGATGATTTAAAAGCAAAACTGGCAGTCAAAGGCTTTGAGCTTATTTGGGATAATACCCTGTCAAATGGCTGGAAAAGTTGCTCTGGCTTTAATGTTAAGTTCAATAAAGAGCACAATCTGTTTTTACGCTTTGAATTTAATGCTTCAGGATTAAATGATTTTTTCTGGGGTATCGCGCGGGAAAATAAATTCATAAAAAAAGATGAAAGCATTTGGAACAAAATTAATACGGTGATGAATGATCAATTTGGTTCCGGTGGCAAATCGGAGCATTGGCCATGGTGGAGTTATATAGATAGAAAAGAATTCAGCCAGGCATATAGAAACTGGCACTCAAGCGAAACACCTTGGATTGCAATCAAGGAGAAAAAACTGGCCGACGAAATTACTGAGCTCGCTGTTCGCGTTCACAATGCATTCGGTGAAAATCTAGCACTATTTTCCGTCAAACCTCCAACGAACTGACTTCGTTGGTAAACGCTGCTACAGTGAGCGCTACACGCCATGAAAGTTCTCCGGTACACCGCTTTCAGCCAGCGAGGGCGCGGTAAACTGCATAACGAAGATGCTGTTTTGCTGAATGGGCGGCTGCACCAAGGCAGTGTTCGCGAACATGGCATTTTCGATGTATCACAGCCATGTCATTTCGCCATTGCCGATGGGGTAGCTGTCGGCACACTGCCACGTATGGCCAGCAGGCGGCTACTGCAAATCCTGCAAAATCACTTCTCGGCATTCACCGCACCAATATCCCTCTTGATCTTGCTCAATCGTGTGCAACAGGATTATGTGGCTTTGAGTGAGAATCCCCACTTGCATGGTATGGCCGCGACTTTGGTTGGTGTGTGCCTGTTCGACAATAAAACAACTATTTTCAATGTTGGAGATGCGCGCGCCTACCTCTTGGCGGAAGGACAAGCGCGCCTGTTAAGCCGTGATCATAGCCTGGTGAACGACATGATCGATAACCATGAAATCACCCCCGAGCAAGCCATCGGCAAGGCCAGCATCCTGCAAGGACTGACTTGCCAATTTGTGGCGGATGCCAACTGGGATGATTTCAGGGTCAATCTTGCGACGCACTGCTTGCAGCCCGGGGAACGGTTGATATTATGTAGCGATGGGCTGAACGAAGCTCTGGGCGATACGCAAATCGCAGCGCTCTTTGTTGAAGAATCCGAAACAGAAGCCTTGCACGCCTTCCGAGCAGCCCGGCAGGCTGGCGGCACGGATGATTTCTCAATCATTGTATTATCAGCATAACGTGTCCCAGCCAGCCAGTTAATGGAAGCCTATAGATGGCCTCCCATTGCCTTTCACCGCACATTCCACCTCAAGCGCTGCAAGCAATTCATCGGGTGAATTGATGGGGCGGAGATATTTTTGCCGCATGACAGTTGCAAAATCACCTGGTGTCAGTTGCTGCAAGTGCAGCAATTTTTCCTGTTGCTGTGAATCAGGTTCAGACAGGCATAATTCCTTGCAGTAGCGGCAGAACAACGCCCATACCTGTTCGGTTTTCATGAAATCAAATTTCACCTTGAGGTCAAAGCGACGCAGGGCGGCCAAATCAATTCCCTCGATAAAATTGGTGGAAGCAACAAAAATCCCAGGAAAAGACTCCATTTGTGTCAGCATCTCGTTGACCATGCTGATTTCCCAGCTATGCTGGGCTTGAGCACGATCGAGGAGAAAACTATCAACTTCATCAATGATCAATAGTGCTCCTTCCTGCTCGGCCTGCCTGAAAGCGCGTGCAATATTCTTCTCGCTTTCACCGACCCATTTCGAGATCAGCTCTGAGGCCGGTTTAGCCAATACTGGGTAGCCCATTTGCTCAGCCAGCCAATGGCCAAAAGCCGTTTTGCCGGTGCCAGGCGGCCCATACAAGCATAATCGCCCTGATCTTGCCTGAATAAGCCCTGATGCAACTTTGGTTAGATCAGTATCGGTATGTACGAACTGGGGATCATAAATTTCCTGAACTTTGCGAGATTCATCACTCCGGATAGAACAGTACCCTTGCGCTTTCAGTGTATTGTTAATCAGCAATTCAATAGCAGTTTTTACATCAACTGCCCTTAAATCCTCATGAATGGAACGAATCACTGAAACAGCCCGTGAAACGACCGCAGGAGCTAACTGTTCTGACTGAGCAAAACGGGCCACGCTCACGGCGTCAAGTAAATTGGAGCCGCTATCCCAGATAATCTGTTCGCGCTTCTTTTTGGGAGGAATAGGTATTTCCAGCACAAGATCGAAGCGTCGTATGAAGGCTGGATCGAGATCCTGTGAGTTCGATATCCAAAGAGTTGGTACCGGGTTTTCTTCAAGCATCCGATTGATCCACCCTTTCCGCACTTGGCCCGTACTCTTATGTCCAAAAAAACCACTTCCATCATTAAATACATCTTCAATTTCATCAAACAATATGAGTGTCTTGCGTTTTGCAAAGAAACATTGCGCAGCACGAAAGGCACGAAGACGTTGCTCCCCGTCTATGGCATTACCTTCTTCATCAGCGGAGGTAATTTCGAAGAGCTCACAACTCAACTCCTTTGCGATGACCTTAGCCAACTGGCTTTTACCCGTGCCTGGCGGCCCATATAGAAAGATATTGACCCCTTTCCTTTTGGTACTGAGAGCATGCTCAAGATAGGGATGCAGGATAGCCAATGATTCACCAATATGTTCATAATCGGAGAATTTCAGCTGGGCTGGCGCGCTTTGCATCACCACATCACGTAGTAACATGATTGGATCAGTTTCGGAGGAATATAATGCATCTGCGAAGCTATCTGATAACACCTCAAGTTTATACCTAAGGCTCGCTATGCCTTTGCTACCTATTGCAAGCAATCCTGATTTCATTAAAATAGATCGGGTACTTAACGAAGTTCTAACCTCCTGCTCAGGTAGGTCAAGCAAAATGGCCAGAACACGGTATAGCTGCAAAGGTGAAAGGTCACCCAGAATCTCAGTCGCATCGTAAAGTAGGCGCTCGTTTTTGACCATTACTGCGAATTCGAGAATACGACAATCTACCTCAGTCAAGTCTAATAGTGCCGATAGGCGGACAACATTGCTGCCAAGACAAGACGGTACGCCTGCAGGACGCCATTTACGTTCAACAGTCTGATGCAGCTTATGCAATTCCGCTAGTATTGCCTTAGGCTGAGATTCAGATAACTCAATTAACTTATCGCTGATGAGGCCGAGCGCTTTTGCTACGCCCTCACTGGAATAATTAAGCCTTCTAATAAATTCCTGGTAACCACCCAGCGGAATGAGTAGACGAAGTATCCAGAGATAGATGATGGGAGGTATATCTGGTGATAAACGGTGTGTCTGCATCAAATTCTCCTATTGCCAGCAAATCATTTTAATAAAATCACACTTATGAAGCGCAGCACAGGATTAGTTGAACTTATAATTGTACGAGTTATTCGACATTCCTAACCCACTTATGCGCTGCGGATCAACAGGCTTTAGCCTGTTCTAACAGCGCAAATAGTTTTCTTCTTGGAATCTTAATTGTGGAAAC
>CAYNXU010000136.1:2923-4936 GCA_964401225.1 uncultured Nitrosomonas sp. | reverse complement strand
AAGTAAGGATAAAAAAATAACGCCAAGCGTCATTGAGCTTTCCGCACCCAAATCCGTTAGTGCTTTGCTTGAAAAATACTTGTCGTTCCCTACCGAACCCTTTGCCGACGAAACTGCACAAGCCGTATTTTTTCGTAAAATAAAGCGAGAAATCACCGAATTACTGACCACGGAGGGCTATTTTACGCCCACTGTCACAATGGAAGGCAATTTCCCTCAGGAAAAACCTGTTCTTAAAGTCGTTCCTGGACCACGCACGCGAGTCACTGAAGTCAACATTGAATTTCGAGGGGATCTCGCAATCGACACACCCGAGCGGCATAAGCGCATAGCAGAACTGCGCGCCAATTGGCCACTCACACCACGTAAATTCTTCCGGAGCGCTGTCTGGGAAGAAGCCAAAGCCAGCTTGCTCGCCAATCTGACGGGCTATCAATATGCCGCCGCTCAATTCATCAAGAGCGAAGCGCAAGTCGATCCCACGACCGCAAATGCGAAATTACATCTCATCATCGACTCAGGGCCTATTTTCTATTTTGGCGAGATCAACATTACCGGACTGGAACGGTACGACCTCAATCTACTTAAAAGCAAACTGACTTTTAAGAAGGGCGATGTCTATCGCAGAGACCAATTACTTGCACTTCAGGCAAACTTGCAAAATCTTCCTCAGTTCGGCTCTGCGTCAGTCAGTATCCAACCAGACGTCGCTCAACACCAAGCCGTACCTATCAACATTTTGCTAACCGAAGCTCGTTCCAAACGAATCGGTATCGGTGCAGGTTACAGTTCCAACTATGGGGGACGCGGCGAGTTCAATTATCGAGACTACAATTTCCTCGACCGCGCCTGGATAATGAGCAGCTTGCTCCGTTACGAGCAGAAGCGTCAAACATTTTCAGCAAGAGTCGACACTCTTCCCGATAAATACAACATTCAATACGGTCTGGGGGTAAGAGTCGAGCGGACTGACATCGAAAACCTGGAAACCTTCAACCAGAGACTGAGTTTGAATGGCAGTCATACCTCCGGGAATATGCAAACACAAGCCGGTATCAGTTGGCAACGAGAAGACAGAAAGCCAACGGACGCACCCAATACCATCGCTATGGCGCTCGCGCCGGATGTTTGGTGGCGTTATCATTCGGTAGACGATCCGGTACATGTCAGACGCGGAACGATTACTGAGGCGCGCGTCGGTGGCGGCAGTCAATATTTACTTTCAAAACGTGATTTTATCCGCTTATACGGGCGACATCAGCATTGGTGGCCAGTAGGTGAACGCGACGTGCTGTACCTGCGCGCAGAAATCGGACAAACCTTCGCTACATCTCGGCAGGGCATTCCTCAGGAATACCTGTTTCGCGCGGGAGGCATCCAATCGTTACGTGGCTATGATTTTCTGAGTTTAGGGGTTAGCGAAGGTGATGCCATCGTCGGCGGACGTGTGCTGGGCACAGGAACGCTTGAGTATGTGCGCTGGTTTACGCACAATTGGGGAACTGCAGCCTTCGCCGATATCGGGGATGCAGCTGATAGCTGGCAATCCTTCGATCTCGCAATTGGTTATGGCTCAGGAATCCGCTGGCGCAGCCCTGCTGGCCCACTTGCGCTCGATTTGGCTAGACGGCATGATACCGGCACACTGCGGGTACATTTCTCGATTGCAGTCGCTTTCTAATCCATGGAAGATACAAAAGAACACACTACCGGTAGCCATCCTAACCCGAAGACTGGCAAAAAGAAATCCTGGTTTTTGATTTCCTTCCTGTTATTGATTATTACGCTTACCATGGGTAGTTTTTGGTTAACCACCAGCAGCGCCGGACTACAATTCCTGTTGTCCACGGCGTCACGCCTCAGCGGAGAAAGTGTTCAATTCGAGCAAATCGATGGCACATTGAGTTCGTTAAGTATTCAGAAAATGCGCTATACCAGCGATGATCTGCGTTTGACCATAGAAACTTTAGAATTGCATTGGCAACCCCGCTTATTGTTTTCCGGCCAGCTTGT
>CAYNXU010000136.1:0-2823 GCA_964401225.1 uncultured Nitrosomonas sp. | reverse complement strand
CGCACAGTCATTAATTTCGCCAGATGAAATTCAATTTGACGACATGCTTGTAAAATTGGCTGATCAAGCAAGCATTACCGGTCATTTCATTTGGCAAATAGCGCAAGCAACGGGTTTCGCAGATCTCAAAGTCAATCAGCTTAACCCAGCTACGCTGGATACGCGCCTTCAAGCCGCAAAAATCAATGGTTATCTCAAGCTCACGGGGGATACTGAAACACAACGAGGCACGATCTCACTACGTGATAAGGCATTATCTCTGGAAGCCAATGTGACCCGTACAGAGACCGCCGTAAATCTGGAGAAACTTACCCTTCGCCACCAAGCCTCGACGTTGACTGGGCAAGGTCAATTTGAGCTGAAAGCATCGCAATCCTTTTATTTTGAAGGCATACTCAGCCAGTTCGATGTGGCTTCGTTCGTGCAGGCACCACACTCCAATTTGAACGCAACGCTCAAATTGTCAGGAAAGCTCGACCCACAGATCAGCGGTTTTCTCAATTTTAATATAGCGAAAAGCCACTTTGCCCAGCAATCCGTTATAGGCAAGGGCCAGCTCGCCTTTGACGATCTCCAGCGCATCAAAAGTGATATCGACTTACAGATTGGCAACAATCGCTTGAGCACTAAAGGCGCTTTTGGAGCAAAAGGCGATCGCTTGGCACTGAATATTACTGCGCCTGCACTGGGGCAATTGGCACTTGGTCTAGAAGGCGATCTCAATGCACAGATAACGCTGGCGGACACCGTTGAGTCTCCCAGGCTATTGATCGAAAGCAACACACAACACTTAACGGTGGGCAGCAGCCATCAACTGTCAGATCTCACCATCGCAGGTGATCTGCACCCAACTGCCGTCACACTTGCGATCAAGGTAGCCAACTATCGCTCAGATGCTGATGATTATTTGAAAAACTTAGCGATCACCCTGGCAGGCAACCAAACCCGCCATACGCTCAGCATAGAAACCGGCTTGCCCCAAGATTCCCATTTCGTGTTTCAGACCACGGGCAAGCTCGCCTTATCCATGGAAAACCCACAGAAATTTCAGTGGCGCGGCAACATTGAAACCTTATCGGCTACCGGCTTCTTACCCCTGCACTTATTAAACCAGCCTACATTGAGTATCAGTCAAAACAGCATTGCGCTAGAGCCAGCTAAAATTGCTATTGCCGAAGGCGAAATCAATTTACTCGACACGGCTTGGACACCACAACAATGGTCGAGCCGGGGAACATTGGCGGGGATTACCCTACCCTCTGAAAACATCCCGTCGCAAAATATTGAACCCTTGCAAATGGGGGGTGAATGGCAGATTACTGCGGGCAGACAGTTAAACGGGCATCTTCGTATCACCCGCGAAAGGGGCGACTGGGCTTTCCTGCTGGATGACTCACCCCTTAAACTGGGCTTACAGCAACTGCAATTCGATGCGCGTGCTCAAAATAATAGCTTGACAGCCGACCTGGTGATCCGTGGCGAACGTATCGGCGAAACGATTGCGAGTGGCGCGCTCCCATTAATTGCGAAAGATGGCAACTGGCAAATTGCACAGGATCGTCCGCTAAATGGCACCATGAACGTCAAGATTACAGACTTAGCTTGGGTTGGACCAGTGGTAGACAGTAACCTGAAAAGCAACGGGCAGCTTTTCCTGAAAGCGCGTGCTCATGGCACATTAAATCAGCCTAAGCTGGAAGGCACGATCGAGGGAAAAGAACTGGGTATCGCACTCTTGGACGAAGGTATCCATTTACAAAATGGCCTGTTTTCAGCGCATTTTAACCAAACTTCATTACAAATCAATGCGTTTACTTTTGATGCACCGCATGAATCTCCTCCGCGTGATCGACTTCTAACCAAAATCAAGCTTGCAAAAGATTCAGGCAAACTTAATGTCACGGGTGCCATCGATTATCAAGACCGGCGTAGCCACTTAAACATCGAGATTGATCACCTCCCCTTGTCACAGCAATCCAACCGATGGATCATTGCTTCCGGTGATGGCCAAATCAGCCTGAATGATCGGCAGCTCACCATTAATGGCAATGTCGTTGCTGATGCTGGCTTTATCCTTCAACCTGAAGCAGGCCGGCCCCAGTTAGCTGATGATGTCGTCATTATTGACCAAGCGCCCCCTCCCGAGGATTCACAAAAACTATTAGTCAGTGTGGATGCTGCCCTGGATTTGGGTAATCATTTCTATTTACGCGTTTCAGGACTCGAAGGTCGGTTAGCCGGGCAATTACGCCTAAGCAGCAAACCCGAACAAGCACTCTATGCCATTGGCACAATCGCTACTAAAGATACACGCTTCAGTGCTTATGGCCAGAATCTGAATGTCGAACGTGGCATTGTCAGTTTCGATGGCCCACTCGACGATCCCGGACTCAATGTACTCGCCCTACGCAAAAATCTACCTGTGGAAGCCGGCGTTGAGGTGACAGGCTCAGTTCGCAATCCTATCATCAGGCTAGTCTCTACCCCCAATGTCCCCGATTCGGAGAAACTCTCCTGGATCGTGCTCGGCCGCGCCCCTGATGCCAGTGGAGTAGATACTACCCTATTACTGACAGCGGCAAACTCAATTCTGGGCGGTCAATCCGGCGGCGGAATCATGGATCAGATCGGCGACGCACTGGGTGTCGATGAATTTTCTATCAGGCAGCAAGGCACGGGAGATCCCTTGACTAGCCAAATCGGCACGGTAGGCAAACGCCTCTCCTCACGCGCCTATCTGAGCTATGAACGCGGACTCACTACCGCAGCAGCGGGCATCACCAAACTTACCTATAACTTGACACGGAATATTTCTGTCGTGAC
>CAYNXU010000135.1:2799-4938 GCA_964401225.1 uncultured Nitrosomonas sp. | reverse complement strand
CAGCCGTTGACATGATCTCTGAGAGCGATGTTCGTTCTCAAAGTATCGACTTCTCGGGCCAGGCCTTGAGCTGCTATTTCGCTCTGGTAAAAAAGTGCATCTATTTTCCCTATTCGCGGCTACAAACCACAGCTTAAGGACGGCAATTCTATTGGCTGATTTCACCGTACTCAGAAATTTCGGGATCAGGCCTTACGTTTGACATTCAAACCCTATTGTTTTAATGCGTCACACCTTCCAGTCAGATTCAAAAACTTTATTTCCTTAACACTGCGAGCGTTTCTACATGCGGCGTATGGGGAAACAGATCAACCAACTGAACCTCAGCGATCGACCAGCCTTTCTTAGTGAACACCCAAGCATCCCGGGCAAATGTCTCGGGATCGCAAGAGATGTAGTAAATTGTTTTTAATGCCTTAAAATACTCGAAAAACCCCTTCACGTTTTTGAGTCCCGCTCGCGGTGGATCGAGCACCAGGGTATCGGCGTCTGTAATGCTTTTTCTTAAAAACTTCCAGATATAAGGTTTGAACAAATCGACAGCTCGAGCATCCACTCTCGGTAATTGCTTTGCTATCAGTTGCTTGATAGCATCGAGCCCTGACTCATACGCAATAATTTCGCTACACCCTGACTCGGCAATCACCTCGGTAAAATTGCCTGATCCACAAAATAGTTCGATCACCTTATTGATACTGGTATTTTCTTGCAGCTTCTTGCTTAGCCAGGATTTCATCCATTCATTTTGCAGGGTATTGCCTTGCTTAAAAGGCCGTTTCTGATTGAGTTGAATATGTTCAACCGGCGAATCATCATCCACATCGATAAAATTCCAATCATAACCCGCACCGGGCCGCCAATCCTCACGCGGTAGACTCGCCAGTATGCCTTTCAACAAGCTTCTGCAGGATGCGTTTAGTACGATGCAATCGCCAATGGGCGCAATCTTATGGGATCCTTCGGCTACAAAGCCGAGTTTGCTCCCATCAGTCTTAACCTGAAAGCGATTACGATAGCCATAAAGCTGGGGAGATGGCTGAACGCTGGGTACAGGCAGTTGCGCTGTGTCGAAACCAACTCTTTTCATCGCATAAATCCAGCGATTCCGTTTTTGCTCGAGCTGGCTATCATAGCTTGCGATCATCCAGGGACAGCCTGAGCATGCATCTTCATGAGCGCCAAGAAAAGCGCATTCAGGCTGCTGGCGTTGACTGGAAGCTTGCGTGAGTTGAATCAGTTTGGCATAACCATAGTTTTTGTTGTTCAGTGGCCGATCGATAACTTCAAATTCACCCCAATCGCCGGGCCATGTGCCAAATACGAAGTAAGAGATACCCTCCGCTTCGTTTCTGACGACACCCAGTCCTTTTTTAGATAAGTGAGTTACTTCACCCGTGAATTTCATCAGATCAGTAATGACAGCTAATCATTTCTGTAAATTTTCGCAGCCCCTGAGATCACAAGCTTGATTGCCACAGCGCGCGCTCAACATCCTAATGCACCAAGCGCAGGCCAGGAGGTAATGATTCGCCATACATGCGCCTTTCATCTGCTTCCTGCAATTCAGCAGTATGCTGGACCATCGCAATCCATGATTCAGGGCTTTTGCTTTTTCGTAAAGCATGGATGACTTGCTCACGTAGTGTTGGCTCAATATCCCGCGCTCGGTCTCCACTCATACGTGCCAGCATGGTTGCGGCAAATGCTGCAGGTTGAACCGTTTTCCAATCCAAGCTCAAAACAGACTGCAGCCAGCGAGCGGCAATCTCTGCTGGCACGACATTATGCGCACTACCATAAAACGGTAGCCGAGCTCCAATGCGTCCCATAGCCCACCAGGTTTGCTGTGATTCCGATGTTTTCTGCAGACGCTCGAGTAACCATTCTCCCACTTCGATTTTACGCACTGCTGGCAAACGCTCCAAGGTTGCGACCAGGCGCACCATATCATCATAACCTTGGTGTTTTACACCCGGCGGCCGTTTCACGGACCGTTTGCCAGGCGGTCGAATGTCGTAAGCGATATCATCGAGCATCTGGCATTGTGCCTGTTCGTTTAATCCACCACTTACGCGCCGCCACAGTGTCCACCACTCCGCCCACACCGCTGCTTCAGGTGAATATTGCACGCCTTGCGTG
>CAYNXU010000135.1:0-2699 GCA_964401225.1 uncultured Nitrosomonas sp. | reverse complement strand
TTGAGCGACGCAAGCCAGTTCTAGGGTACCAACTTCTGTCAATGTCGTTTGTAGTTGCACCGGCACCTCCGTAGTTTGCGTACGCGCGCTATCTTTATCCTGAGTCAATACCGTAGCGATAGGCGGCAGCGGCGTAAACGCGATGTCATCTAAGGCAACGATGTCTCCGGGGTTGAAAGCGCTATCACTGATAGACGATAGCAGATGAAAACGCACTGGTTCGCCAATTCGCAAGGCAAAACTGCGCTCGGCTAGTTGAATTTGTAGCGCTTCTTCCGTACCACGCGGCAAGATACACACCGCTTGTTGCTTTTCCTGCTTTGCAGCTACCTGTATAAAGTAACTCCGTGCTGACCCCCCACCAATGCGGATCCCTTCCCCTTGGCGTGCCATGGCATACGCAACTGCACCGCGCGCCACTGCAAGATCGGGGTGCGCATTCAACAATTGCCGCATCGGCGCACCACGCCACTGCGTTAATATATCCAGCAAACGCTGAGACAACATGGGACTGTTAAAAATACCGCCATTGAGCAAAACCGTATCCGGGATAGGAATGCCATCATCAACCGGGGAAAGCTCACCTAATGCTTCTCGCGAGGCTTGTGCATGCAGTGAGAGAAATGCAGCAATGTGCCGACTAATAGCCGGATCAGACACATAAGGCAAGCCAAACTCGACAAAACCACCGCGGGTACGTTGCGGAAACTCATCGAGTGGTGTAATCGGCAAAAACCCATCCAACAGCATGCGGTGTACTGCCTCACGATTCAATTCTGTTGATCGTGCTCCACCAATCAGCCTGGCTCCCGCGCCCAGAATGGTTACCATGGTTTTTTCCGGTGCATCGGAACTCAACAAACGCTCCTTGGCATTACGGCATTGTTGCAAAAGCTGCGAAAGGCTGGCTGTACTTAACGGCGCGCCCCGGGTAACTAACTGTCCTTCCGCAGCATGTGCCAGCGCCAGATCCATGTTATCCCCGCCTAGCATCAGATGGTTACCTACGCCAATACGGGTAAGTTGCACCTGGCCATTCACGAACGCAACCTTAATCAAGGTAAGGTCGGTAGTTCCTCCGCCCACGTCACAAACCAGAATCAGACGGGTATCCGCTAACAGCGTAGCCAGATCCTGTTCATGGCGCGCTAACCAGTCATAACAGGCAGCCTGTGGCTCTTCGATCAAACGTGCGCTAACGAGACCCGCCAAATGCGCAGCCTCAACCGTCAGCGCTCTTGCACCTTCGTCAAAAGAAGCCGGAACAGTAATGATGATTTCCTGCTTTTCCAACGGATGCTTAGGAAATCGATGATTCCAGGCACTGCGTATATAAGCGAGATAAGAAGCACTGGCATGTACCGGCGATATTTTATCGATACCTTCAGCACCCCCCCATGGCAAAATGGGCGCCATACGATCAACCGCCGCATAAGATAGCCAGCTCTTTGCGCTGGCAACCAAACGACCCGGCACACGCGAGCCCAGTTCGCGTGCCAATTCACCAAACACCGCCTTGGGTTCCTGTGGGTCAACTTGATTTAATGGCCATGGCAAATGCAGATCGCGCTCGGCAAGTTCGCCAATTGCAGGATGGTATCGTAGCGAGGGCAATAGCGGTCTGGCGGCCACCTCGCCGAGTGCGACCAATTGCTCAATGTTGAATAATTCAATGGTGGGCTGCGCTTCGCTTAAATCAGCATAAGCTGCAACCGTATGCGTCGTACCCAAATCAATACCAACCAGGTAGCGGGCAAGATTTTTTTGTTTACTCAAAATTTACCTTCCATGCCTCCCCGCACATCAAACTCCACTTTCCAGTGCTCACCACTGGATGAGATTGCCTCCAGATGCAAGGTACCCATTTCTGTAATAGCTGCTTGCAATTTTACTGGAACCACTTCGCCAGGAGCGTGGCGCTCAACAGGCAAGTTGATTTCGATTTCTTCCAACTCTTCTATTTCTTCAGACAACCAATAATCCAACATCACGCCAACCTGATCCTCCCGCCGCACCGATGAAGCAAAAAAGCGGAACCTTACCGGCTCGCCGACCACCAGACCAAATTCCTGATTCGGCACTTCAACACGTGTGCCTTCTTCCATACCAAAGGGAGCGACACATAATACTTGGATGGGCGGCTCAATACCGGGAACTGCCGGCATGGCGCTTTCCACCCCGATATAATATGCCTTGGCGGTACCCCCCCGTATACGCACCCCCTGACCGAGTCTGACATAACCGTAATAAGCCGCACCTTTCGCTACGGCCAGATCCAGATCAGCACCTTCCAATAAGCGGATATTGGGAGCATTTTCCTTTTGCAACCAGCTGTTTATCACATCACTCAGACGTTCAGTCAGCAATGGCGCCTTGAATACTCCACCATTAAACAAGACTGCCGTCGGATGCAAAAAACTGGCACCACCCGCTACTGTATTCTCGAAGCCAGCCAATTCTGTGACCGCACCCGCTTGCCGCGTCAAGAATGCTGCCAAATGCCGGGTGATGGCCGCATCCTGTGCGTAAGGCAGCCCTACTCTGGTTAAGGCACCCCGTGGCCGAGAGATTAATTGTGCCGATACCTCCACTTTTGGAAAAAAGCCTTCCACTAGCGTTTGTATCACCTCGGCACGGGTGAGCTCAGTGCGTAATGTACCGCCAATCAAACGCGATCCCCGGCTAGCAACGACCACCGG
>CAYNXU010000134.1:0-4938 GCA_964401225.1 uncultured Nitrosomonas sp. | reverse complement strand
CGAATGAGGCGTCCGGCGCCTTGTTTCAGATTGATGATAGTGCGGGGTAATTGGTATTCCATGAAGGCATTGCGCCCTTCCTTGTTGATTTTTTCGATGCGTGCTGACAGTACGGGATCGTCCGGTGAAGCGAAGGGTAATTTGTCGATAATCACCAATGACAGCGCTTCCCCACGCACATCGACGCCCTCCCAGAACGACTGGCTGCCGATGAGGATGGCATTTCCTAGTTTACGGAAGCTTTCCAACATAGTGGAGCGTGAACCCTGGCCTTGCAGTAAGAGCGGAAAATCGAGTTGTTCTTGTGCTAATTTGGCTTGCAACAATTCATATACTTGTTGCATGGCACGTAGGCTGGTACAGAGGAAGAATGCACGCCCACGACTTGCTTTCAATACCGGCAAAGCAGCCTTGACGACGCATTCAGTATAGCTGCGGTCATTGGGATTAGGCAGGTGAGTGGGGACATAAAGTAATGCCTGCCGGGAAAAATCGAATGGACTGCTCCAACTGATCGATTCGGCAGTGGCTAATCCCATGGCCTGGGTGTAATGAGAGAAATCATTTTTGACCGCGAGAGTTGCTGAGGTAAAAATCCAGGCACGTGGCGAGGCATTTAATTGCTTACTAAAAATCTCGGCGATCGACAGCGGTGTGGCATTAAGCTGTAAAGCATGACTGAATGTTTCCACCCAGCGGACATAGCCTTCGTCTTCGATTTGTTCGCACCAACGCTTGATACCGGCAAGGATGGCAGCGGCGCGTCGCCAGCAGTTTTCCAGCCCCTGTGAGCGAGCGGCCTGATTTTCAAGCAAGCTGACGAGTAGCGTGAGTTTTTCCAGTAGAATACTCAGCGCATTTTTGAAGTCTGCATTTTGCATCACGGTGCTGGAAGGTAAACGTGTGCTTTCTTTAGGGATAGCTAGCCGTAAATCACGGGTAGCTTTTTCGATGGCAGTAATGGCATCAGGAAGTGGTGTGAAATCTCTGGCATTGAGCAAAGCCTCGGCTTCAGCATCGCGCGCAAGTTCCAGTAACTGACTGGTACTGACCGATTCGCCAAAAAACAGGCTGGCAACTTCTGGCAACTGATGCGCCTCATCAAAGATGACGGTGTTGCAGGCCGGGAGCAACTCGGATAGCCCTTCATCGCGCAACATGACGTCAGCAAAGAATAAATGATGGTTGACCACGATAACATCGGCCGATAGCGCACGTTTACGTGCTTCCATGACAAAGCATTGCTTGTAATTAGGGCATTCTGATCCAAGGCAGTTATCGCGTGTGGAGGTCACGTGCTGCCAGATGGTTGCACTTTCCGGGACTTTGCTGAGTCCGCTCTTGTCACCGTGCTGGCTGGATTGGGCATAGCGTTCGATCAGTCCGAGATAGCCGATTTCCTCACGGGAGGTGAAGCTGAAACGGTCGGTTTGTAATGTTCTTTCTAGATGATAATGGCAGATATAATTAGCGCGGCCTTTCAGCAGCGCAACGGTGACAGGGATTTTCAGTGCTGCGCGAATGGTGGGGATATCCCGGCCATAGAGTTGGTCCTGTAATGTTTTCGTGCCGGTTGAGAGAATGACTTTACCGCCGTTTAACAAAGCGGGTACCAGGTAGGCGAATGTTTTTCCGGTGCCGGTGCCAGCCTCTGCTACTAACACACCCTGATGATCAATAGTATCGGCAATGACCTGTGCCATTGCCAATTGTTGGGCACGCGCACGGTAACCGGGTATGGTATGTGCCAGCGGGCCATTTTCAGAAAAAATAGTAACGAGATCAGACATGGAAAAAATTTTGTCAGCTAAAATAGCACATTCTTGATTTAATTCTGCCTGCTTCAGGAAAATTCTAGAAACTGATAGTGAATGAGATGGTTGTTTTAGTAGATAAAGCTGAATTGAGAACTTTCATTTTGCGCTCAAGACGTGAAATGATTGTCGTTATTGCACCTTTTTATCATCCCCATTCTATGTAAATAAGGCGAAAAGCTGATAATAGCAAACATCCCCTGAAAATGATTTTCAGGATGACTTTAAGCGTAATGAACCATTATTTTATTCAAATTACTATTTTTCTCGTTTTACTGGGATTGTCTGTTGCCACAGTTGCGACTGGACAGCCGATTCGATCAGGAACGCCTCTTCCAGCCAAGAAACCTCTGCCAATCTTTATCGAAGCCAACAAGATCAAGGGATATCCTCAGCGGGAAGTTGAAGCGCAAGGCGGTGTCCGCTTGCAACGTGGTGATCAGGAGATATCAGCGGAGCGCGTGAAGTATTTTCCCGACACTGAAGATGTCCTGGTGGAAGGTGAAGTCCATCTTGAACGAGAGAAAGACGTATTGGATGGGACGCATCTCAAGTTAAATTTGGAAAGTAAAATCGGCGAATTGGGGCAACCTAGCTATTATTTAAAAGAAGGCAGTGGACGTGGGACTGGAAGCTTGTTTTTATTTGAGGGAGAAGATCATTACCGGCTAAAAAAGGGTAGTTATACGACTTGTCCAATGGGAAATGATGATTGGTTTATTCGTGCAGAGGATTTGCAAATCGATCAGGAAAAAGAAATTGGTACTGCGCGCCATGTCAGCGTCTTGTTCAAGGATGTGCCGATTCTCTATTTGCCATGGATGGATTTCTCCTATAGCGGTAAGCGTAAAACCGGATTTCTTGCGCCGGTCATGGGCAATACAGCGAGAAGTGGTGTGGAAGTTTCGGTCCCTTTTTACTGGAATATCGCGCCCAACTACGATGCGACGATCACGCCACGCGCCATGAGCAAGCGCGGCGTTATGTTCAACAATGAGTTCCGTTATATGGGCCAGACGCTCGGTGGACAGGCATTATTCGATATCTTGCCGGATGACTGGATCACAAATAAGTCTCGCTATGGTGTATTTCTGAACCATGCCCAGTACTTTGGTAAAGGCTGGTCAGGTAACCTCGACTACAATCTGGTTTCTGATGACAGTTTTTTCCGTGATTTAGGAAATAACGTTGGACTTACCTCCAGGACGAACTTGTTGCAGCAGGTATCGACTTCTTATAACAATCACCTGGGACCGAATGGCGCGATTAACTTTACTATGCTGGTTCAGAATTTTCAAACGCTGCAAGACCCCAGGGCACCGATTACGCCTCCTTATAAGCGTTTACCTCAGTTTTCATTGACTGCGTCTCAACGGAATATCTATGGCGTTGATTTTGATTTTACGAGTATCTGGACGAATTTTTATTTTGAAGACCAGAAACTGCCTAATGGTCAGCAAATCAGCCTGGCTGACGGTCAGCGTTTAGTGCTTTTACCCAGCGCCAGTATCCCTTTACAGACATCATTTGGTTATATCAAACCCAAGGTAAGTTTGCACCATACCCGATATGATCTAAATAAACCGGTGAGTGACGTTGGGGATACCAATCTTGATCGTACCGTGCCCCTATTCAGTCTGGATAGTGGTGTTGTGTTTGAACGTGATACGATGTTCAGGAAAGAAAGCTTTGTGCAAACGCTTGAGCCACGCATTTTCTATCTCTATGTTCCCTACCGGAATCAAGATAATCGAATTTTTCCCAACTTTGAATCAGCCGAGATGGACTTCAGTTTTGCGCAGATTTTTACTGAAAACCGGTTCAGCGGTCATGACCGGATCAATGATGCCAATGAGATCACATTTGCGTTGACTTCGCGTCTCATCGAATCGGCCACAGGTAATGAACGGTTACGGGTCGCAGCGGGCCAGCGGGTACGTTTAGAAGATCGGCAGGTCGTGCTGAGCGCGCAGCAAACAACCAGTGCTAAATCAGATTTCATTGCGGCTGTCTCTGGGCGTATAACGCCGGTGATAACGACTGAAACCAGTGTGCAATTAGATCAAAGCGAATTGCGCACTGAAAAAATACGTGCTGGCGTGAGCTATCACCCAGAGCCAGGTAAAGTATTCAATCTTGGCTATCGCTTCGCACGCGGCGTGCCCGGTGTGGTGCAGAGGACTGGTTTATTTCCAGTACCAGGCGCAGGTTTTGAGCAAATTGATGCCTCAACTCAATGGCCATTCCTGAAAAACTGGCAAGGGATGGCCAGTGTTAATTATTCATTGAAAGATGATGAGTTGTTAGCCGGTCTGGTGGGAGTGGAATACAATTCATGCTGTTGGTCATTGCGCATGGTGCTTAACCGGTTTATTACAGCAACGGAGAGAACTTCAACGACATTCTTTGTCCAACTTGAATTGAATGGCCTGATGCGGGTAGGGAATAATCCGATACGGGTATTGCGGCAGGGTATTCCCGGTTATACGCGCACAAGCTCCGATTAATTTATGGGTAATAGAATTTAACTGGTAGCAAAAATGTCAATTTTGAAGAGTGTATCTAGCATGGTGAATTGTTTCATCGGCATGTCAACAAGGGGTTATCGGCTTATTTGGCTGTGGTTCCTCATGGTGGTTTCGGGAGGCATTGGGGCTCAGGAGACGGCTGCTCCTAATCGGGTGGTTTCAATCGACTATATTGTGGCTGTCGTGAATGAAGAAGTCATTACGCGCAACGAGCTCGATGATGTGATTCAAAGTACCATCTTACAGTTGCAGAAACAGGGGATACAACTTCCTCCACCTGATATATTGGAGAAACAGTTATTGGAACGCCTCATCATGACGAGGATACAGCTACAACGGGCGAATGAATTAGGTATAACCGTGAGCGATACTGAGCTTGAACAGACTATGCGCAATATCGCTAAGGAGAATAATCTATCCATGGGGGATTTCTATGCCGCACTTGAGCAAGATGGTATAGGCCTAAATCGCTTCCGCGAGGAAATTCGCAATGAAATTCTGATGGTGCGGCTAAAGGAGCGTGAGATCAATAGTCGTGTCAATGTGACGGAAGGTGAAATAGATAATTTTCTCCGGACCCAGGAAACATCATCGAT
>CAYNXU010000133.1:0-4979 GCA_964401225.1 uncultured Nitrosomonas sp. | reverse complement strand
GAATGAATTAACCTTATCGCGATATCAGCCTAATTCGCTTATCGTTTTTATCATGCGCTATATTTGTTATGATGTGCTTATTATTTACAAAAATGCTTTGTAAACACCCTATTTGATGCTCAATATTGATTTACATTGTCACTCCACGGTCTCGGATGGCCTTTTGACGCCTGCTCGCCTGGTTGAGCATGCATCCTTACGGGGCGTCAATGTGCTTGCCTTGACTGACCACGACGATGTAAGAGGGCTAGCGGAAGCCCGTATTGCCGCGCGCGAAAAAAATATCACACTTATCAACGGTGTGGAAATCTCTGTCACGTGGCAAGGCAGAACTTTGCATATTCTCGGCCTTGGTATCGACCCCGAGTATCCTCCACTGGAGCAAGGTCTGGCGTCGATTCGTGTCGGACGAATAGAGCGTGCGCGCAACATTGCAGCTCAATTGGATCGTTATGAGATTCACGGTAGCTTTGAAGGTGCCTACGCGTATGCCGGAGAGGGGCGATTGATTGGCCGTACCCATTTCGCACGTTTTCTGGTTGAGAAAGGTTATGCCAAAGATGTTCGATCCGTATTCAAGAAATATCTCGTGAAGGGCAAACCGGGTTATTCTCCGCATGAGTGGGCGTCGCTCAGCGATGCAATAAACTGGATACGCGGCAGTGGTGGTCAAGCAATCATTGCTCATCCAGCACGTTACCAATTAGGCAAGAATGTACTGGAAACCCTTCTGTATGAGTTTTGCGAGCTCGGTGGCATCGGTCTTGAAATCATCTCACCCAGTCATACGGCGGATCAAATAAAACTGTTTGCCGCGCATGCCCAACGATTAAATTTATTGGCCTCATGCGGCTCTGATTATCATGGCCCCGGTGAAAGTTATTTCGACCTCGGCCAATTGCCCCCCCTACCGGCTGGTTGCATCCCTATTTGGCACGATTGGAATATCGCGCGATAATAAATTGTTGTCACGTAGCAACCCTAATAATTGACATCTCATTACGATAAAATATCTCTATAAAAAACCAGGATACCAACTCATCATGGCACAATTTTTTTCTATTCACCCGCAAAACCCCCAAGCAAGATTATTAAAACAAGCCGTTACGATTCTGCATGGGGGCGGTGTTATCGCTTATCCAACCGACTCTTGCTATGCGCTCGGTTGCCAGATCGGTAACAAAGATGCCATGGAACGTATACGCACCATACGGCAAGTCGATGAGCATCATCATTTCACATTGGTATGCCGTGATTTAGCCGAGATTTCGAATTATGCCAAGGTAGATAACTCGCAATACCGCCTGCTCAAGGCGAACACACCGGGAAGTTATACATTCATACTGCAAGCCAGCCGCGAGGTACCACGTCGTCTGCAGCATCCTAAACGTCACACCATCGGCTTACGCATTCCAGACCACCCTGTGACGCATGCTCTGCTGTCGGAATTGGATGAACCATTATTAAGCTCTACGTTGATTCTGCCCGGAGATGAGCTACCTCTAAATGATGCGGAGGAAATCCGCGAACGCTTGGAACACCACGTCGATCTCGTCATCGATGCAGGCCCTTGCGGCATTGATATGACGACCGTGATCGATCTGACAAGCGATGCGCCCGTGCTTGTCCGCGAAGGCAAAGGAAACCTAGCACCTTTTGGGATAGCGCATGGATAGTATTGAAAGTATTATTCAGGGCATCGCAATTTATGCGCTTCCGGTGATTTTTGCCATTACCCTGCATGAAGCAGCGCATGGTTATGTCGCCAAGCACTATGGTGATTTGACCGCTTATGCTGCAGGACGCATTACGCTGAATCCGATCAAACACATCGATCCAGTCGGCACGATCATGGTTCCGCTAACGTTATTCATCGTCAGCAAGCTGACTATGGGCGCCGGTTTTTTGTTTGGCTGGGCAAAACCCGTGCCTGTTAATTTCAATCAATTACGCCACCCTAAACGTGACATGCTGTGGGTTGCTGCAGCAGGTCCAGGCGCCAACCTTTTCATGGCCTGTTGCTGGGCATTGGTCATCAAGTTGGGGCTGATTTTCCCGGAAAGTATGTATGCCAAGCCGATGATTTTGATGGGCATGGCGGGCATTGAAATCAACCTTATTCTGATGGTATTGAATCTATTGCCGTTACCCCCACTGGATGGCGGGCGCATGGCGGTCAGCTTGCTGCCCCACGGTCTTGCCTATCAATTTTCTAAAATCGAGCCTTATGGATTCATGATTTTGTTGCTATTGTTGATGACCGGTGTGCTGGGGGCTATCGTTTGGCCATTTATCAGTCTATTAAAACAGCTTATCGCTTGGACGTTCGGGCTGTATGTCTGATCTGGCAACACAACTAACGTATGACCCGCGTATAGCACTCAAACGGGCATCTTCAATGACTCTTCGACTAACTTTGTAATTTAGGATTTGTAGCATGTTTGCTGATCGCGTTTTATCGGGTATGCGCCCGACGGGTAACCTGCATTTAGGGCACTATCATGGTGTGCTGAAAAACTGGGTGACTTTGCAACAGCAGTATGAATGTTTGTTTTTTGTCGCTGACTGGCATGCATTGACCACGCATTACGACTCACCCGAATTGATCGAACAACATACCTGGGACATGATTATTGACTGGCTGGCCGCGGGCGTCGATCCTGCTCAGGCGACCCTGTTCATTCAATCAAAAGTCCCCGCGCATGCCGAACTCTATTTACTGCTTTCGATGATTACGCCACTGGGTTGGCTGGAGCGTGTCCCCACCTATAAAGATCAACAGGAAAAATTGACCGAGAAAGATTTGAGCACTTATGGTTTCCTGGGTTATCCGCTGCTGCAAAGTGCTGATATTCTCATTTACCGCGCCAATCGTGTCCCGGTCGGCGAAGATCAGGCGCCGCATCTCGAATTCACCCGGGAAATTTCGCGCCGTTTCAACCATATATTCGGTAAAGAACCTGGCTTCGAAGAAAGAGCGGAACAGGCCATCAAAAAGCTCGGCTCTAAAAAATCCAAGCTTTATCGTGAATTACGCAATCGCTACCAGGAACAAGGCGACGAAGGCGCGCTGGAAGAAGCCCGATCATTGCTCGATGAGCAGCAAAATCTCAACATGGGTGACCGGGAGCGGTTATTCGGCTACCTGGAAGGCGGCGGCAGGGTGATTCTGTCAGAACCGGAAACACTCCTCACGCAGGCATCGAGAATGCCGGGGCTGGATGGCCAGAAGATGTCCAAGTCCTATAACAACACCATCAGTTTGCGTGAGGATGCCGACAGCATCGTGAAAAAAATCCGTACCATGCCGACCGATCCGGCGCGGATACGGCGCAGCGACCCAGGCGATCCCGCCAAATGCCCGGTGTGGTCGTTTCATTCGGTCTACTCCAGCGACGACATACGCAGCTGGGTGCAGGAAGGCTGTAAAAGCGCGGGGATTGGCTGCCTGGAATGCAAGCAACCTGTCATAGACGCCATATTGGCCGAACAAGCGCCCATTTGCGAACGCGCCAGAATGTACGAAGAAGACCCGGCGCTCGTCAAGAATATCGTCGCGGACGGTTGCGAAAAGGCCAGCAAGCTCGCGGAAGAAACCATGCGCGATGTGCGGGAAGTCATGGGCCTAAACTACTCCTGATACTTTCTTGCCCCGGTTATCGAGCATACGCGCATGATGAATGAAGCCATCGATACACCGCCTGTGGCCAAGATCTGCGGTCAGCCACTGCTAGAGATACCGCGCGATCTCTATATCCCGCCCGAAGCGCTGGAAGTATTTCTCGAGACGTTTGAAGGTCCGCTCGACTTATTGCTGTACCTCATACGCAAGCACAATCTCGATATCCTGGATATCCCGATGGCGCAGCTCACCCAGCAATACATGGCCTATGTGGAAATGATGCGCGCCGATCAATTCGAACTGGCCGCAGAATACCTGCTCATGACTGCGCTGCTGATTGAGATCAAGTCACGCACGCTACTGCCGCGTCCGGTGTCCACCGTAGAAGACGAGGCCGATCCGCGTGCAGAGCTCGTACGCCGCCTGCTGGAATACGAGCAAATGAAAAAGGCTGCCATGCGCCTCGATGCATTGCCGCAAGCCAATCGGGATTTTGTGCCCGCGCAGGTTTGGATCGATCATGTGGCCGTCAAGCAGTTGCCTCATGTCAACGTGGATGATTTACGGCTCGCCTGGATCACGTTGATCGAGCGCGCCAAAGTCAACCGCCATCATCACATCGGCCATGAAGAAATCTCGGTGCGCGCCTGCATGAGCCAAATCCTGCGCCACTTGCAAGACGGTAAGGTTGTTCGCTTTGACGAATTATTCAGTAAAACCGCAGACGTCATGGAAGTCGTCGCCAATTTTCTCGCCGTGCTGGAGCTGGCCAAGGAAACACTCGTCGCTATCGACCAATCCGAAAACTTTGGAACGATTTATGTCAAATCAGCCCAACCCGCTCCTGCCCTCTGAGCCGCTGCTTTCCTTCAGTCAGCACGACATCCTCCGAATTCTGGAAACAGCGCTGTTGACCGCGCAGGAACCCCTTGCCCTGTCAGAATTGAAGAAATTATTCGATGGCGAGATCAGCAGCAAATTGCTGCAAACGTCACTGGAAACGTTACGCAGCAAATGGGATGACAGCGGCATCGAATTGGTGCATGTCGCCAGTGGCTGGCGCTTTCGCAGCAAACCGGAAATGCAAATCTTTCTCGACCGCCTCAACCCGCAAAAACCGCCCCGCTATTCGCGCGCCGTGCTGGAAACACTGGCGATCATCGCCTACCGGCAACCCGTGACACGCGGCGATATCGAAGAAATCCGCGGCGTAGCGGTTTCCAGCAATATCCTGAAATCACTGGAAGTGCGCGACTGGATCGAAGCCGTCGGACAACGCAACGTACCCGGCCGCCCCACCCTCTACGCCACCACGCAAACCTTTCTCAACGACCTCAACCTGCAATCGCTCGAACAA
>CAYNXU010000132.1:0-5120 GCA_964401225.1 uncultured Nitrosomonas sp. | reverse complement strand
ATATCTCATTCTGGATGTATCAACTATCGTCATAGTGAAATCGGCAAGCAATAATGACCAGCTCGGCATCAGTTGCTCGATATACCAATCGATTTGTCTCATCAATACGTCGGGACCAGTAGCCCGATAATTCGCCCCGTAGCGGTTCGGGTTTGCCGATTCCAGTGAATGGATCATTTATGGCCGCATTGATCAGCAGATTTATCCGCTTGAGTGTCTTCTTGTCCTGCTTTTGCCAATACAAATATGCTTCCCATGCATCGGGAACAAATCGAATGGCGCGCACCGTCAATCAACGGGATGCAGTGGATGTTCCTGCGCCTGCCCGGCTTTGTCTTGTGCAATTGCCCGTGCCAACGCGGCTGCATTGGCAGGATTACTGGTCAGATGCAAGGTTTCCATAATGCTATTGTAGCTATCCAGTGACATGATCACTGCATCACCTTCTGCATTACGACGGCTGATTATGGTTACATCGGCATCACGAACAACATCATCTAATATGGATTTTAGTGCGTTACGCGCATGGGAGTAGGTTACAACTTTCATAACGGATATTTGCTATACTTGGCCAATAATTTGTACAAGTATAGCTAAAATAAATTACAAAGCAATCGTAGAGTTAAAAAAACCGGTGCAATGCGCTTCGCTTATTGGCGCTTTACATCCACCAATGTTCAACCAACCAGTGCCGGTTTTTTTATAGCCAATAAATCATAAATATTGATCCATTCTTCTTCCACTTTGAGTGCCATGCCGGGATTGAAAACATAAGTCCCGCGCATGACGCGGTAAAACAATTTACGGTTGTAGCGGTCATCCTTGTTGATTTCATTCTTTGACAGAATGCTGGACAGATAAGCCCGCTGTTTACGCCTTTCCGGTAAGACGCTGTAGGGAATATGCTGCACTGCATCGATAAAATCCTGGGTGGAGAAACCGCTAGGCCGGTAAAAATATTTTTTCGTCATTACGCGGCAAGAGAGGGCAATCATCAGATTGAGCATGAAAAATTCCATGATGTGCTGGTCGAGTTTGATCAAATGACCGTCGACCTGAATGCTCATGCTGGTGGGTTCGAGCTGCTCGTAGATATCGGCCAATTTCTTTTTGGCGTAGCTTTCGCTGTGAGCCGTTTGCGCTAGAGCGATTTGAAAAGCGGTTAAACCATTGCTGTCGACTTTTTCCGTATCACCACCCAGTTCAACCAGCGACTTGATCACCTCGGTATTGCCCATCCACGCGGCGACCATTAGCGGTGTTTGATTAAAAATATTACGAAAATCCGGGCCATATTGATCAACTTGTCTGAGAACGGCATCGGGTTTTTTAAAGCTATAGGCGCTGTAGTGCTTTTGTTGCAGTAGTTGTATGCCTTTCTCGGGATGTTGAGCGGCTTTGAACCCAGCTTTCTGCAGATTAATTATGATGTCCCTATCTTCATAAACCAGACCATACTCTAGCAAGAGCATCCGGGCATTTTTGTCAGCATGGTCATAGGCTTTCTGTTTTAGCTCGGCTAGTATTGGCGGGGCAATGACCTGCCAATCCGGTGTTTTTTGTTTAAGAATTTCACTGCGTATACGCTCAGCTTGCTCCTGCTTGCCTTGGAGTTCGAGTTTATGCGCTTCCAGACGCCATGCGTCCAGACTGGATTGCTGACTGGCAAGTTGCAGGCTTTCCTGGGCGTTGCGCAGCCCCAACAAATCCAGCAAGGGCTGCTTGGGATTGTTTTCGATCCAATACAGGTTTTTGATCGCTCTCGTCAGCGCAACATACAGCGCATTGATATAAAACTTGTAGATTTCCAACGATTTGTCAGTTTTATCCTTGGCGCGGGCATATTTAATGTCCTGCTCCAGATCGGCCAAACTGACACCCCTGCTGATTTCACGATAGCGGCTTTCTTCCTGGCTCAAGAAGTTGTAGAGGATAATATTCTCATATTCCAGTCCCTTGGCTTCCTGAATGGTAAATATCAACGGCGTGCGAAAATACTGCTGCGCAAGCGGTTTCTGATCGGCCGTCATGACGATGATGGCAAACAATGTGGAGGCTTTGGTTTTACTGTCCAGCTCCTGGCGAACCGAAGCGGTATCCTGCAAAAACAGCACTTCACCCTGAGTGTGGCCATTACTCTCGACCAGGTAGTGGCTTTCCTTGTCGATGGAGCCAAAGCGCTGATTTTTAATTTTTAAAATCTTGTTGGCAATATCGGTAATTTGGGGTGAATTGCGGTAGTTGGTGTTCAGAATCCGGATCAATTCCTCGGATGTCTGAAGATCATCCTGCCGGTAAAACAGACTTTTTACTTTTGACCAGGAAAAGAAATTGGGATGTACAATCTGATTGGAATCGCCGCACAAGATAAAATCCTGCGGCTGCCGGAGCGATTTGATGATCAAATAGAGTTGGATATTGGTCAAATCCTGTACTTCATCGACAACAACGAAATCATAGCATGGCTGGAGGCGCTCAAGGTACTGATGGCTGACGATATTGCTGTCATAAAGCCGTTCCTTTTGTAGAAAGGACAGGTATTTTTCAAATACGTCATACACATACTCACGTTCTTCACTCAGAAAGATCGATTCCTTAACGCCTAAATTCAGATAATCCTCGCGGCTTAACCAGCTTTTATCGGTGGCGGGACCGGTGATGACACCGCGAAATTCCTCGAACAATTTATGCGCATCTTTCAGCGGACCCTGGCGATAGCGGCTGAACCACTGTTGAAAGGCGGGAAAGGTAATGGGCTTTCCCTCCGGTACGTGAATACTCTCCAGATATTCCTGGAACGATAAAAAATCGATTTGCTGATCAGGATTATCGTAGTGATGTGCGTAATATAGATCGCGGGAATTTTTAACCAGATAAGCCGACTGCGTCACATACAAAACATCACCTACCGCCTGTTTCATTTTTTCCAAGGTCAGCGCTGTTTTGCCGCTGCCGGCGGAGCCGATGACGATGAGCGGAGGCTGCAAATCATAGATCGACTGTTGACGGTCATCAAATGAGATGATTTTGTCCAGTAGATTAAATGAGCCATGGCTAGGATTCAGATAAACCAACTGTTTTTCACTGGCTTCATCAGGCTTGGATAGCGTTGGGATTTTATCTTCATCAATGCTGCTCACCTGGCGTAGAAAGCGCGAGTCCTGATAAGCATGGTTTTTGATAAACTCCAGGATGAGTGCATAATTTTCTTCTTGATAACGATAAATCGAGAACAGTAACCGATCGCGTTGATTCAGTTTTGCGCGATAAAGATTGTCACCGACCTTTTTAACCTCGGCCGATTTGAAGTTATCATCTTCCAGGTATTTTTGGAGCTT
This sequence comes from uncultured Nitrosomonas sp., assembly GCA_964401225.1. Classification (GTDB taxonomy): domain Bacteria; phylum Pseudomonadota; class Gammaproteobacteria; order Burkholderiales; family Nitrosomonadaceae; genus Nitrosomonas. The sequence continues at coordinate 1,782 of CAYNXU010000132.1, read as the reverse complement.
GGCAAAACCCGGTATAGCCTTGGGGTTGAGTTCATTGTAAACAAGGATTTTCATGGGGTGTTATTGAGCGTGATCAAATAATTTGAACAGTTATACACATCGCACCTCAAAATTCGGTTTTTATCATCCCTCATCCAACCTTCTCCCAGAGGGAGAAGGTATAGATGCCGAATTTTGAGGTGCGAAGCGTATAGAATGCCGGAATAAAACAAATATACGCAAAGATAGCTACTTAATCAAAGCTCGCTGTCGATCGATCTGGAGGGTGGTATATCACGGCATCATAAGATTACTAATAGGAGCGTGGGGTTTGCTCGAAGTCTTGTTGCATTATTGACGTGATAATTTAGCAGAAAAGCTCTACTATCTGTAAAACGCTGCATTAAAGGGGTTGTTCCGGTAGAATTTTTATTGCTTTGCTGACTTATTGAACTGCCAATCGGCTGATATCGGCAATCGTCAGTCATCGAACGAATGGCATTTTTGTAAAAGTTACACTACAGGGACGGGCGATTCGCCAACCCGTTAAACATGATTAGAGAAAGGGGTAACACATATCATGACTCACCTACACGATCAAATTTTGCCCACAGGGACCCAGCTTGGTGTCTACGAAATCAAGGGTGTTTTAAAAGTTGGCGCATTCGATATCACCTATCACGCATGGAATCATCATCTTAAGGAGCGCGTCGATATCCAGGAGTATTATCCTCATGATCTGGCCGTGCGTGCAAGTGGCGGGCTCGGCGTCGAGCCGAAATCTCCGGAGGATAAAGATACTTTCGACTATGGCTTGAAGGCTTTTTTGGATCAAGCCGAGTCACTTGCAAAAATTGAACACCCCAATATCGTTGCCATTGAGAATGTCCTGCAATTGAATGGCACGGCCTACTTGGTCAAGGCGCATCCAGAGGGTGCATCACTACTCAGGGTGGCTCAGCCGCCCGCGACCCTGGCCGAAACAGAATTACGATTCATTTTGACTTCGGTCCTGACTACGTTACAGAAAGTACACGAAGCCAAGTTAATCCATGGCGGTATCCAACCAGCGACGATTATTCTGGGCAAGAATGGCGAGCCTTTGTTGACTGATTTTGCCGCCGCGCGCTTGGCTATGGCAGCGCGCATGTTTCAACTCGATAGTGAGTTAGCCATGGGTTATGCGCCGGCGGAGCAGTACGAACAGAGATATGAGCCGGGACCCGCTAGCGACTTTTATGCATTGGGTGCAACGATCTATTATTGCATGACCCAACAGCAGCCCGTTGCACCTCATGATCGGATTGTCGCGATCAGCAAAGGCGAGCTCGATCCGTTGGTTTTGCCTGTTGAATCAGGGGGCACACCCTATAGCACGGAATGGTTGCAAGCGATCGATTGGATGTTGCGTCCCAATTATCACGATCGGCCACAATCAGCTGCAGAGATACTGGCTTTGCTCAAATCAGGTCCGCAAGCCGAGGAAGGCAAATCTTCGGTTTCGGAGCAAACAGCGCTCGACGAGAAACAAGGCAAGCCGGTGAAAGCCTACGCCGTCGGCGTCGGTGTCATGTTTGGCATCATTGCGATAATTTCCGTTGGATTATGGTTAGGTGAGAAAACACCGGAATCGATGGAGGATCAACAGGAGCGAGTGGCAGCGCATCCAACGTCAGAACATGGCGCCGATAGCGGCGATCAGCCGCTCGCATCGATAGCAATGCCTGAAGACGAATCTGCCAGCTTGGCTATGGCCGAATCAAGCCCGTCAGCAGCAGACTTGCCAGTTGAAAGCACGCCTGC
>CAYNXU010000131.1:0-5146 GCA_964401225.1 uncultured Nitrosomonas sp. | reverse complement strand
CCTTAGAATATAAAGGTAATTTACTTGCTTGTTGTCAATATACCTTTATGAGCTTTACAGAAATTTTTGATATTATCGTTGTGGGTGGTGGGCATGCGGGTACAGAAGCGGCATTGGCGGCTGCGCGCATGGGGAGGAGAACGCTTCTGCTGACTCATAATCTCGAAACGTTAGGGCAGATGTCCTGCAATCCATCAATTGGCGGCATTGGCAAGGGGCATTTAGTCAAGGAAATCGATGCGCTGGGTGGCGCGATGGCTGAGGCCATCGATGAGGCGGGTATCCAGTTCAGAACGCTTAACTCCAGTAAAGGGCCTGCCGTGCGTGCAACACGTGCACAGGCAGATCGTGTACTCTATCGCCAAGCGATACGCAGACGTTTAGAAAATCAGCCCAACCTCTGGCTGATCCAGCAGGCGGTTGATGATCTTGTGTTACAACGCGACCGCGTTATCGGCGTGGTTACTCAGCTGGGTATCAGATACTCGGCGCAAGCGGTTATATTGACAACCGGTACATTTTTAGCTGGGTTAGCGCACATTGGTCATAGCAATTTTCAGGCAGGCAGAGCAGGCGATCCGCCTTCAATCAGCCTTGCGCATCGGTTGCGTGAAATGAAATTACCCGTTGGTCGATTAAAAACAGGCACCCCGCCACGTATCGATGGACGCAGTATTAATTATGCTTTGTTGCAAGAGCAGCCTGGTGATAATCCTGTGCCGGTATTTTCATTTACTGGTAATGCGGCTCAGCATCCGCGCCAGATATCCTGCTGGATTACACGCACAAATCGGTGCACGCATGATGTTATTCGTGATGGCCTGGATCGCTCCCCGTTGTTTACGGGGAAAATAGAAGGGGTTGGGCCACGTTATTGCCCGTCGATTGAAGATAAGATTGCTCGTTTTTCCGATAGGGATTCTCACACGATTTTTCTTGAGCCTGAAGGACTAGATACGCATGAGGTGTATCCTAATGGTATCTCGACTAGTCTTCCTTATGATGTGCAGTTAGACTTGGTGCATAGCATTCAGGGGCTGGAGAATGCGCATATTACCCGTCCCGGTTATGCTATCGAATATGATTACTTTGATCCGCGCGCGCTTAAAAGCTCACTGGAAACACGCGCTATCGAAGGATTATTTTTTGCAGGTCAGATTAATGGAACCACCGGTTATGAAGAAGCGGCGGCGCAAGGATTGTTAGCTGGATTGAATGCCAGTCTTAAAGTACAGGGAGGCGATGCATGGTGCCCGCGTCGCGATGAAGCTTATTTGGGTGTGTTGGTGGATGATTTGATTACGCGTGGTGTCACGGAACCTTATCGCATGTTTACCAGTCGTGCAGAATACCGGCTACAACTAAGAGAAGACAATGCGGATATGCGCCTGACTGAGAGGGGTTATCAGCTTGGCGTGGTCAATGAGTCACGTTGGCGAGCATTCGTAGCCAAACGTGAAGCGATCGAGATTGAGCAGCAAAGATTACGGAATATATGGGTGCGTCCCGGCATGCAATCTGATATTGATTTAATGAGTGTGCTCGGTAAAACGATCGAAAAGGAATATTCTTTGTATGAATTGTTGCGCCGACCTGACGTGAGTTATTGGGGGTTAATGTCATTGCCGGGCATTGAGGGTGGTATCGACGATGAAAAAGTGGCTGAACAGATAGAAATCAATGTCAAATATGAAGGCTACATCGAACGGCAAAAGCAGGAAGTCGCTCGACATAGCACATACGAAACGACAAACTTGCCGAAAGATATCGATTATCGCAATGTGCGTGGTCTTTCGAGCGAAGTACAGCAAAAGCTGAATCAATATAAACCAGAGACCATCGGTCACGCAGCACGAATTTCTGGTGTCACGCCCGCAGCGATTTCCTTGCTGCTGGTCCATTTAAAACGTGGTTTTGTGCTGTCGGAAATAAAATAACTATGAACCTGGAAAATCAATTGCTGGAAGGTCTTGATAAGCTCGAGTGTGGATTGCCTGAAGAGAGAAAAAGGCTTGCAGCTCACTTACTGCAATATGTCCTGTTTCTTGATAAATGGAATCATGTGCATAACTTGACAGCCGTCCGTAAGCCAGAGGAAATGGTGACAAAACATGTGCTTGATAGCTTGACCTTGTTGCCGGTGCTTATGGGTAAGAATCATGCAGATGTGGGAAGTGGCGCGGGTTTGCCAGGTATCCCGCTTGCCATTGCTCGGCCAGATTGGCGTGTGACGTTGATAGAAAGCAATCAGAAAAAAGCTGCCTTTCTAACCCAGGCTTGTATCGAGTTGGCATTAAAAAATGTTCAAGTGGTTTGTGCGCGAGTCGAGCGATTTTTCCCCAAAGAGAAATTTGATACAGTAATTTCTCGCGCCTTCTCAGATTTGAGCACTTTTGTTACATCAGCTGGGCACTTATGTGCCGATAAAGTTAACAGCCGGATGATTGCGATGAAAGGTAGATTCCCGGATGCCGAGTTGATGCAATTGCCCGAGCAATATGAGGTTGAAAAAGTGTTGCGGGTGATGGTGCCGGGACTAAGAGCGGCACGACATTTGATCGTCATTAAACCGAGTCAAGGATGTTAAGGGTAGCGAGATTTATAGTCAGTGTAACAACATCGGTTAAGGAGTAAGTGCTGTGGCAAAAATTCTTGCAATCGCCAATCAAAAGGGAGGCGTCGGCAAAACGACGACAGGCATTAATTTGGCAGCAAGTTTAGTGGCTGCTGATAAGCGCGTGCTGCTCGTAGATTTGGATCCACAAGGCAATACAACCATGGGTAGCGGTATCGATAAGCGCCTTCTCAAGCATACGATTTATCATGTTTTATTGGGTGAGCAACCGATAGCCGATGTGCGTGTTATCTCCACGCCGGGTAAATATGACTTGATTCCCGCTAATCAGGATCTGGCGGGTGCAGAAGTGGAAATGGTCAATCTGAAACAGAGGGAGACACGTCTTAAAGTGGCGCTTCAAACAGTGGAAGAGGCATATGATTTTATTCTCATGGATTGTCCGCCCGCCCTCAATTTGCTGACATTGAATGGTTTGTGCGCAGCCCATGCAGTGATGATTCCAATGCAGTGCGAATATTTTGCGCTTGAAGGATTGAGTGATTTAGTCAATACGATCAAAAGAGTACGCGCCAGTTTCAATCCTACCCTCAAGATTGAAGGATTACTGCGCACGATGTTTGATCCCCGCAATGTTTTGGCAAAACAGGTTTCTGATCAACTGCAACAGCACTTTGGCAAAAAAGTGTATCAAACGGTCATTCCACGCAACATCCGATTGGCGGAGGCGCCAGGGTTTGGTGTGCCGGTTTTATTTCATGACAAGACATCGAAAGGCGCACAAGCCTACCTAGCACTTGCCAAAGAAATCATGGGGACTGCAGCTTAATCTTGTAGGTTTTGCAGATAAATTAAAAACAACAGGCGATTAAAATCACATGGCGAAGTTAAAAGGTCTGGGAAGAGGACTTGATGCATTGTTATCAGGCGATCAAAGTGATTATGCGTTAGCGGAATCCTTGCAGATTTTAGATATCAACTTGCTCCAGCCGGGCAAATATCAGCCACGTACGAGTATGGATCAGGCGTCTTTGATTGAGTTGTCTGAGTCCATTAAGGCACAGGGCGTGATGCAACCCATTCTAGTGCGCCCTGTGGCTACCGATCGCTATGAGATCATTGCAGGTGAGCGTCGTTGGCGAGCAGCACAGCTTGCAGGACTGACCCAAGTCCCCACAATCATTCGAGAAGTACCCGATGAATCAGCGCTGGCGATGTCACTCATTGAAAATATACAACGTGAAAATTTGAACCCATTGGAAACAGCCATGGGTATCCAGCGACTCATCAAAGAGTTTGGCATGACACATCAGACGGCAGGTGAAGCGCTGGGAAATTCACGCAGCGCAATTTCAAACTTACTGCGGCTGCTTAATCTGGCTGCACCTGTGCAGGAATTAATGATGCAAGGGAAAATCGATATGGGGCATGGACGTGCCTTGCTCGTGCTACCTGCTGCGAAACAAGTAGAAGTCGCTAATTTAATTGCACATAAGCAACTATCAGTTCGTGAAACTGAGAAGTTGATCAAACGAATCGAGCACCCTCCTGTGAGCAGGCAGCTTAAACAAGATCGTGACTTGCTGCGTTTACAAGAAGAGGTTTCTTCCAAGCTGGGCGCAAATGTTGTCATCAAGCCGGGAAAACGTGGCACAGGCAATTTGATTATTCACTACACGAGCCTGGAACAGCTGGATGGCATTCTCTCCAAGTTTTAGGGCTTCCTCAATAATCTAAACCACGATTAAAATTTTTTATTAAACATATGAATCAATCGATCTGGAGTTGTTAAGTGGACACTCACATTCTGGTCAACCCTAATGTTGCAGCTATTCTTGGCGCGCTCGTCGCTGATGCGGCTTCCCTTGGCTTGCACTGGCTTTATGATCCGGCACGCATTGCAGAGATTGAGAAAAATACTGAATTGGTGTTCCGCCAGCCCAATGCAGCCGATTATGCGGAAACAAGCGGTTTTTTTGCGCATGGTGGCAAGCAGGCTGGAGAATCCACTGGCTATGGAGAAATCTGTTTGTTAATGCTTAAGCATTTAGCAAAACACGGTGAATTCAATCGCACAGCCTATCAAGTCGAATTTCGCACCCATTTTGGCCCGGGTGGCGAATATACTGGCTATGTTGATTCTCCGACACGCCAAACACTGCGCATTTTGTTACCCCTTGATCCCGAAGATTTCCCGGAAATTTCCGGCGCGGATGATGATCAAATGCCTGCGCTCGCCACGATTCCCGCGCTGGTCGCAAGTCACTGCGGTTCTCACGCTGCACTAATGCAGCGTGTTGAAGCAGTCGTGCGTATTACTAATCACAATGACATTGCAGTTTCTGCAGCCTGTTGTGCAGCCACTGCATTACAGAGCATATTGAATGGTCTGTCGATGACTCAAGCTTTAACCGATGCTGCAGCCATCGCGGGGGATGGATTGAAGCCTTTGTTAGCACAAGCGCTTGCGACGGATAAGATGGATAGCATTTCTGCAGCCACCTGCTTCGGTTCGGCTTGCCATATTCCTGAAGGATTGCCTCTCGTTTTTCATATCGCCAAACATGCGCC
>CAYNXU010000130.1:0-5170 GCA_964401225.1 uncultured Nitrosomonas sp. | reverse complement strand
TAATGTAGAAGGAAAAATCAGTGACTGTTATACGCTTGCCAGATGGTTCAGAAAAGATTTTTGATCATCCTGTGACTGTTATGGACGTAGCAGAATCGATTGGATCGGGTCTTTTACGTGCTGCGTTAGCTGGAAAAGTTAATGGTAAATTAGTGGATTTATCGAGCCATATTGAGACCGATAGTGATCTAACATTAATAACTGAGAAAGATACTGAAGGTTTGGAGGTTATTCGTCATTCGAGTGCGCATTTACTGGCGCATGCTGTTAAAGAATTATTTCCCGAGGCTCAAGTTACTATCGGTCCAGTGATAGAAGATGGCTTCTATTATGATTTTTCTTATAAGCGACCGTTTACACCAGATGACCTTACGGCAATAGAGAAGAGGATGGTGGAGATTAGCAGGCGGGATTTAAAAATTGAGCGAAAGGAGTGGGACCGTTCTGCGGCAATAAGTTTTTTCAAGAATCAGGGAGAGCATTATAAAGCTCAATTAATTGAGGCGATACCTGAAGGAGAAGCCGTTTCACTTTATACACAAGGTAATTTTACTGATTTGTGTCGAGGGCCGCATGTGCCGACTACTTCAAAGCTAAAAGTATTCAAGCTCATGAAGGTAGCTGGTGCATACTGGAGAGGAAATTCCCAGAATGAAATGCTACAAAGAATATATGGTACAGCTTGGATAAAAAAAGAAGACCAGGAATCGTACTTGCAGCGTTTGGAAGAGGCTGAAAAACGTGATCATAGAAAACTAGGTAAACAATTAGATTTGTTTCATATGCAAGAAGAAGCACCTGGAATGGTCTTTTGGCATCCCAAGGGATGGATTCTTTGGCAGCAAATTGAACAATATATGCGTCAGATGCTTAACCAGAATGGTTACCTAGAGATTCGAACTCCGCTGGTTCTTGATAGGACCTTATGGGAATGTTCTGGCCACTGGGAAAATTTTCGTGAAAATATGTTTGTTACAGAATCCGAAGAACGGTGTTTTGCTATTAAACCCATGAATTGTCCGGGGCATGTGCAGATATTCAATCAAGGGCTCAGGAGTTATCGTGATTTGCCTTTACGCCTTGCCGAATTTGGATCATGCCATCGAAATGAAGCTTCAGGCGCCTTACATGGTCTTATGCGCGTGCGGGCTTTTACGCAGGATGATGCGCATATCTTTTGTGCTGAAGAGCATATACAAGAAGAAGTAATGCAATTCATTGATTTGCTGCAGCGTGTATATAAAGATTTTGGTTTTCATGAAGTGTTAGTCAAGTTATCCACTCGTCCAGAGAAAAGTGTAGGAACAGAAGAGCAGTGGGATAAGGCAGAAACAGCGCTACGAACTGCATTGAATCAGAAACAGCTTGACTGGCAGTTGCAACCAGGCGAAGGTGCCTTTTATGGTCCCAAAATTGAGTTTTCGTTGAAAGATAGTATCGGGCGTGTGTGGCAGTGTGGTACGTTGCAGCTAGATTTTTCGATGCCAGATAGATTGGGTGCGGTGTATATTTCTGAGGATAATTTAAAGAAAATACCTGTGATGTTACATCGTGCAGTGCTGGGTTCGTTAGAACGATTTATTGGTATTTTAATTGAGCACTATGCTGGATCTCTTCCACTTTGGCTCGCTCCGATACAGGTCGTAGTGCTAAATATATCCAAAAACCAGATAGATTATGCTAAGCGTGTAGTGGATAAACTTAAATCTCATGGTATTCGTGCAGAATCTGACTTGAGAAATGAGAAAATAAATTATAAAATTCGGGAGCATAGTTTACAAAAGCTGCCTTATCAAATAATTATAGGAGATGCAGAAGTAACACGTGAGGTAATTTCGGTACGCGGTAGGCAAAATATTGACCTCGGTCAAATGCCTGTAAAAGAACTAATTGATCGGTTAAAAGAAGAAATTTTAAAAAAATAGTTTAATTTTTATAGATGTGGAGGAATTGCCATAAGCCAGGAAAAGAATGTACGTATAAATGAGGAAATCAATGCTCCTGAAGTACGGTTAGTTGGTGTGGATGGAGAGCAGATTGGTATTGTTACACTTTCGGTTGCTAATGCGCTTGCTGAGGATAAAGGTGTCGATCTGGTTGAAATAGCGCCGGGAGCACATCCCCCTGTGTGCCGTTTGATGGATTATGGAAAGTATTGCTATCAAGAAAGTAAAAAAAAGCATGATGCAAAGCTTAAGCAAAAACAAATCCAGATCAAGGAGATCAAGTTTCGGCCAAATACTGATGAGGGTGATTACAATATCAAATTACGCAACTTGATTAACTTTCTAAACGATGGCGATAAGGTGAAAGTTACCTTGCGATTTAGAGGGCGGGAGATGGCGCATCAGGAGTTTGGCGTTCGGCTTTTGGAGCGAGTAAAAGATGATCTTCAGCAATATGCGGTAGTAGAGCAATTCCCCAGACTAGAAGGTAGACAAATGGTGATGGTATTGTCACCTAAAAAGAAAGAAGTAAAAAAAAGTAAATCGAATGAATTAAAGCAAGAGGATAAGACATCTACAATAACCTCGTAAGTTAATAAAGATTACTAAACGGGCAATAAAGTAGTATTGCATTAATTTTTGGGATTTATAAAAACAAGTGGTGCAAGGTTCCAAAGCTTTCGGATTAACTAGAAACACCTTGGTCATATTAATAAATTAGGAGTTAAAGATGCCAAAAATGAAAACAAAAAAAAGTGCTGCTAAGCGCTTTAAAGTGAGAGCGGGTGGTAGTATTAAACGATCTCAGGCGTTCAAGCGGCATATTCTGACTAAGAAAACAACCAAAAATAAAAGGCAGTTGCGTGGGACTGCAAATATTCATTCAAGCGATATAGCATCCGTGCATGCTATGCTACCTTACGCATAAGGAGGTTTGCGATGCCAAGAGTAAAGCGTGGTGTAACAGCACATGCCCGTCATAAGAAAATTCTTAAATTAGCTAAGGGTTATAGAGGGCGGCGCAAGAATGTTTATCGAATAGCTAAAGAGGCAGTAATGAAAGCGGGGCAGTATGCGTACCGCGATCGACGACAACGGAAACGACAGTTTCGGGTTTTGTGGATTGCGCGTATCAATGCTGCGGCGCGTGAATATGGTTTGACATACAGCAATTTCATGAATGGTATAAAGAAAGCTGGTATCGAGTTGGATAGAAAGGTATTGGCCGATCTTGCTGTTTTTGATAAAGCGGCCTTTGAGAAGATAGTAGAAAGGGCTAGGACAGGTCTGGCAGCATAATTTAACTGAAAACAATAAGTGAAGGGAGATCAGGGATAAGATTACTTGATCTCCTTTTTTCTTGCATAACTTACGTATTACTTTCTTATGAATAACCTAGACGATCTTGTAAATGAGGCGATTGTTCTTTTGGATAAGGTTGAGAATGCTGCTGAGCTAGAGCAAATCAAGGTACGCTTTCTGGGTAAGGAGGGAGAATTAACCAAGCTGCTCAGAGGATTAGGGGCGCTTCCGCAGGATGATCGTCCAGCTATGGGCAATTTGATTAATCAAGCGAAAAAATCATTGGAAGAAGCGTTGGATCGGCGTCGAAAAATTGTTGATGAAATGCAAATGATAGCGCAACTTGAAGAAGATGCATTGGATGTGACGTTGCCGGGGCGAGGGTTAGGTATGGGGGGCATTCACCCAGTCTCGCGCGTGTTGGCACGTATTGAATCATTATTTCGCTCAATTGGTTTCGATGTTGCTTCGGGTCCGGAAATTGAGACAGATTTTTATAATTTCACGGCGCTTAACATTCCGGAAAATCATCCGGCTCGTGCAATGCATGATACTTTTTATGTGGATAGCAGGCATTTGCTGCGCACTCATACATCGCCGGTACAAATTCGTTATATGAAAGATCATCAGCCGCCTCTGAAAGTGATTGCGCCAGGGCGTGTCTATCGCTGTGATTCTGACGTAACTCATACGCCAATGTTTCATCAGGTAGAAGGGTTATGGGTGGACCATGATGTTAGTTTCTCGGCTTTGAAAGGAATGTTAATAGACTTTATGCAAAATTTTTTCGAACGTGATGATTTGCCAATACGCTTCCGACCCTCGTTCTTTCCATTTACTGAGCCTTCTGCAGAAATGGATATTGGGTGTGTCATGTGTGATGGGAAGGGGTGCAGGGTCTGTGGCAATACAGGATGGCTGGAAGTGCTCGGATGCGGCATGGTGCACCCAAATGTTTTGAAGCATGGTGGTGTAGATAGTGAGAAATACACAGCTTTGGCTTTCGGTCTGGGAGTAGAAAGACTGGCGATGCTACGATACGGTGTAAATGATTTGCGGTTATTTTTTGAAAATGATTTACGTTTCTTGGAGCAATTTAATTAACTTCTTGAGAAACATAGTAAACTGCTATTTAGTATTTCTACCCAAAATTTTCCAATGGATATAAGTCTAAATGCCAGTGCTGTCCACTGGGAATTTGCTGACAAGTGAATGGTAAGGTTGGCAGGGTCATGATTGATTGTGACACTTTTGGATTGAGTGTTCAGTCTAATGAATTATTTCTATAGTTATTTCTCCTGGTAAGCTGATTAGCTTCCAAAAGCTAAGTTTAATTTCTTCATTACAGATTCTAGGTTAATTAAGTTTTCTTATTCGTCTTTGTTTTATTTATAAATTATTACCATGAGATTTTCTGAGAATTGGCTACGCACCATGGTTAATCCATCTTACTCAAGTAATGAGCTTGCGCATGTTTTAACTATGGCGGGTCTGGAGGTGGAAAGCGTCGAAGCCATTGCGCCAACTTTTGATAAGGTAGTTGTGGCCGAGGTGGTGTCTGTACAAAAACACCCAGATGCTGATCGTCTCAATGTGTGCCAAGTAGATATAGGGGACGCCGACAATAAACTACTGCAGGTGGTTTGTGGTGCGCCCAATGTGAATATCGGAATAAAAGTGCCTTGTGCTCTGGTGGGCGCTCATTTGCCTGGAATTGTTATTAAACAGAGTAAATTGCGTGGTGTAGAATCTTTTGGCATGTTGTGCTCTGCAAAGGAGCTAGGGTTAAGTGATAGCACAGAAGGCCTACTTTTGCTGCCAGAAGATGCGCCGAAAGGCGTAAATTTCAGAGACTTTTACGCACTGGATGACAGAGTTTTTACACTTAAACTTACGCCTAATCGTGCAGATTGCCTTAGTGT
>CAYNXU010000129.1:0-5205 GCA_964401225.1 uncultured Nitrosomonas sp. | reverse complement strand
AAAAAATTAAGGCTGCTGGATACTATATAACTTATCAGTTATTTTCCAACAGCCTTTTCTACACCTTAAATAAAAATCTTAGGTAATAATTGGATCCAATTCACCTTTAATATATCTAGTAGCCATATCGTCTAACATGATGGGCTTGATCTTACTTGCCTGTCCTGCGCTACCGAAAGCTTCGAAGCGTGCTTTACAAATATCTTTAGCTGCAGCAGTGGCGTCCTTCAGGAATTTCCTTGGGTCAAATTCACTTTTGTTTTTAGCCAAGTGTCGTCGAATTGCCCCGGTCATAGCCAAACGAATATCCGTATCGATATTAATCTTGCGAACCCCATGTTTAATACCTTGTTGAATTTCTTCAACAGGTACACCGTAAGTTTCTTTCATATCACCACCGTATTCACGAATGATCTCAAGCCATTCTTGAGGAACGGAGCTCGAACCGTGCATCACAAGATGGGTATTAGGGATCCGTTGATGGATTTCTTTGACTCGTTCAATAGCCAGGATATCGCCGGTTGGTTTTCGTGTAAATTTATAAGCACCATGTGATGTGCCAATCGCAATAGCAAGCGCGTCTACGCGAGTTTTTTTCACAAAATCAGCCGCTTGTTCAGGGTCTGTGAGTAACTGATCATGCGACAGCACACCTTCAGCGCCGTGACCATCTTCAGCTTCGCCCATCCCGGATTCAAGTGATCCAAGACAACCCAATTCTCCTTCAACAGAAACACCAACTGCATGAGCCATTGCGACCACTCTAGCAGTCACATCAACATTATATTCATAGGATGAGGGTGTCTTGGCATCTTCCTCAAGAGAGCCATCCATCATGACACTAGAAAATCCACTACGAATTGCATTTATGCATACCGCAGGTGATGCACCATGATCTTGATGCATCACAACCGGAATGTGTGGGTAGGCTTCTACCGCGGCTGCAATCAGATGGCGCAGGAAAGGCTCTCCAGCGTATTTACGTGCACCCGCTGAACCTTGCATAATTACCGGGCTGTTGCATTCGTCAGCAGCCTGCATAATTGCGTGTATTTGCTCAAGATTATTGACATTAAACGCAGGCAGTCCATAACCATTTTCTGCCGCATGATCCAAGAGTTGTCGCAGTGATACAAGTGCCATTTAAGTCTCCTTCATTTGAAATTTTGTCTTAGATTTATCATTAAAAAAGTTAACGCGTAATATAGATTCGTATTCTTGTGTGGGGGTAACGATTTATAGTTTTATTTACGACGAAAATGATTATGTATTTACTGGCACTGAACTCGCCTCATTATTTTCTGTAGTGATTGTTTTTTTATGATCACCGACACGGACAATTTTCATGGTATTAGTGCCTCCTGCTATACCCACCGGTTCACCTATGGTCATCACAATCAAATCACCATCACGTACTGCTCCGCGCTTAAATAATTCATCTTCAGCCAAATCCAAAATGATTTCCGGGTCAAATAAATCGTGACCAAATTCTATAGGATATACGCCGCGAAACAGCGTCATTTTACCTAGCGTATCTTCCAGTGGACTTAGTGCAAATATGGGTACTTTTGAACTTCTCCGTGACATTAATAATGCAGTAACACCACTCTGAGTAAGTGCTGCAATTGCACGAATTTTGAGGCCACCGGCAGTATACATGGTTGCGCGGGCGATAGCTTCTTCAATACTTACTGGCTGAGTTTCAGGGGAGCGCCGCAAACTCTGGTTGACTGTATACTCTTTCTCTGCCTCAAGACAAACTCTTGCCATAGCTTCTACCGATTCAATCGGATATTGTCCCGCAGCAGATTCAGCAGACAACATAACGGCATCTGTCCCATCTAACACCGCGTTGGCCACATCCGATACCTCGGCGCGTGTGGGAATCGGGTTAATGATCATGGATTCCATCATCTGTGTTGCAGTTACCACAAGTTTGTTTTTAGCACGCGCAGAACGTATCATACGCTTCTGCAATGCAGGCACTGCTGCGTCACCCACTTCAACTGCCAGATCACCGCGTGCAACCATGATTGCATCTGAAGCATCTACAATATCATCTAATGCCAATATTGCTTCAGAACGTTCAATCTTCGCCATGATTAAGCTATTACCGCCAGCCTCTTGCATGAGAGTACGCGCTTGACGTATATCCTCGCCAGAACGAGGGAAAGATACCGCCAAATAGTCTGCTTTCAATGCTGCCGCAGTCTTAATATCTTGGATATCTTTATTTGTTAGTGCTGGCGCACTTAGTCCACCGCCTTTTCGATTAATACCCTTGTTATTTGACAATACGCCGCCTTGCTTGATTTGGCAATATATTTCACTCCCAACCACCTTGGTGACATTAAGAACAACGCGGCCATCATCTAGCAATAATGTAGCACCGGCTTCAACGTCATTAGGCAGTTCTTTGTAGTCAAGCCCTACTCTTTCCTCATTACCCAATTCACATTCAGCATCGAGTATGAATTCATCACCTACTTTAAGCCAGATTTTCCCATGATCAAATTTACCGATGCGAATTTTAGGGCCTTGCAAATCGGCTAATATCCCAACCGCACATCCGGTGGCCCGCGCAAGTGTCCGCGTAAGATCAGCAAAGGCTATATGTTCTTCGCGAGTACCATGTGAGAAGTTTATTCTGACAACGTCAACACCTGCTAGTATCATGCGCCGCAGAACGGTCGGATCGCTACAAGCAGGCCCCAGTGTAGCAACGATTTTTGTTCTTCTAATCATTCTGAAAGAGTTTTCAGATTAGAACTTAACGTGCACGTAATTCGAGAATTTCAACCGCTGGGAGTTTCTTTCCTTCCAAAAATTCAAGAAAAGCACCACCAGCTGTCGAAATATACGAGACTTTATCGTAAATGTCGTATTTTTGAATAGCAGCAATTGTATCGCCTCCCCCAGCTAAGGTAAAAGCCTTGGTGTCAGCAATCGCTTTTGCGATCGTATGTGTACCTGCTCCAAACTGATCAAACTCAAATACACCCACAGGACCATTCCAAACAACCGTACCAGCCTTCATAATAATTTCAGCCAGTTCTTGAGCACTTCTTGGGCCAATATCGAAAATCATATCGTCATCTAGTACCGTCTCTGCATCTTTTATCACAGCAGGCTCATTAGCATCGAATTTCTTACCGACCACAACATCCACGGCAATTGGAATGGTAGCATTACGTTGTTTCATTTTATCCATCAACATCTTTGCGGTAGGTACCAGATCATCTTCACACAAGGATTTACCAATATTTTTTCCTGCAGCTTTTAGAAATGTATTAGCAATTCCCCCCCCTACCACGAGCTGGTCGACTTTTTCGGATAGAGATTCAAGTACAGTCAATTTGGTTGATACTTTTGAACCGCCCACAATCGCTACCATGGGTCGAGCTGGATTGAGTAAAGCTTTAGTTAAAGCATCTAATTCTTCTGTCAGTAATATGCCTGCGCATGCTACTGGAGCATATTTCGCAATCCCATGGGTCGATGCCTCGGCGCGATGCGCCGTACCAAAGGCATCCATCACAAATATGTCACATAATTTGGCATAGTTTTGGGCAGTCACGTCATCGTTCTTTTTCTCACCTCTGTTGATACGGCAATTTTCTAGAACGACCAACTCCCCGGGAGCAATCTCAAACCCACCGTTTATCCATTCCTTGACTAAACGTACCGGCTTACCCAATCGCTCAGCAATATTGTCAGCAACCGGTTTTAGCGAATTCTCTTCACTCCATACGCCCTCTTCAGGACGACCTAAGTGGGAAGTGACCATGACTTTTGCGCCGCGATCTAAACAATATTTGATAGTGGCCATCGATGCTGTAATGCGCGCATCCGATGTAACTTTGCCATCTTTAATAGGTACATTAAGATCAGCTCGAATAAAGACACGCTTGTCTTTCAGATCAAGATCAATGAGTTTGATAACAGACACATTAACTCCAATAATAGACACAAGTTAATAAAGAATAGCTTGCAATCTTCTTAGTTGATTGTTCACTAGCTTTAAAAGGATATTCTTATCTAGAACGAGTGAGAACATTTAATGTCCCCAAGTAAAATCTACTTGATTTATAGCACTTAGATTATGATGCTCAAATTCACATGTTTTACTCGGGGAAATCTTGTTCTTACTTAGGTTTTAGTGATTTATTTACTAGCAATGACACGAGTCATTTCCAATACCTTGCAAGAGTATCCCCATTCATTATCGTACCAGGCAACGACTTTAACAAAGTTTTTATCCAGGGATATACCGGCCTCAGCATCAAAGACCGAAGTGCAACTTTCACCACGGAAATCAGTAGAAACTACTTTATCTGCAGTATAACCAAGCACTCCTTTCATTGTCCCTTCTGACGCAGATTTCATCGCATTGCAAATTTCATCATAACTGGCATCCTTGTTTAACTCCACGGTAAGATCCACCACGGAAACATCAGAAGTTGGTACTCTAAATGCCATTCCGGTAAGTTTTTTGTTTAATTCAGGAATAACTACACCAACCGCTTTGGCGGCTCCTGTCGAAGAAGGAATGATATTTTCAAGAATTCCTCGTCCACCGCGCCAATCCTTATTAGATGGCCCATCCACTGTTTTTTGAGTAGCCGTAGCAGCATGGACAGTCGTCATTAATCCACGCTTAATTCCCCACGTATCATTCAATACTTTCGCGATTGGTGCAAGACAGTTAGTAGTACATGAAGCGTTAGAAACAATCGTTTGCCCGCTGTATGATTGATCATTAACACCATATACGAACATGGGTGTATCGTCCTTAGAGGGTGCCGTCATAATCACTTTCTTGGCGCCTGCTGCGAGATGTTTCTCGCACGTTTCCTTAGTAAGGAATAGCCCTGTCGCTTCTACCACTACATCAACACCGACCTCATTCCATTTTAGCTCAGCAGGGTCTTTAATAGCAGTTAGGCGTATTCGTTTACCATTCACTACCAGAGTATCGCCATCTACCGAGACACTCCCGGTAAAGCGACCATGTACAGAATCATGCGTCAGCATATATGCTAGATATTCAGGCTCAAGCAAATCATTGATAGCAACTACATCAATATCATTAAATTTCTCAACTGATGCACGAAATACCATCCGCCCAATACGACCAAAACCATTGATTCCTACTTTAATTGCCATTACACAAACTCCTTAAACAAAAAAACCGTTACTAAGCTT
>CAYNXU010000128.1:0-5215 GCA_964401225.1 uncultured Nitrosomonas sp. | reverse complement strand
ACGTTGCCTGCTGATCGTGAGCCGACAAATACGGTGCCCTTATCACCTAAGGATAAAGCGCGTGCGTCAGGAACGCTTGCCCATAAACTGATGGAAAAACCAGGGGGTAGTTTGATTTTCTCAAGTGGCAATTCAGTATCTTGTGCAACAGCTTGTATCCCATGACACAAAACAAGAAAAAAAAACGTTATAAGTAGCGATAATTTCATAACTGAAGTGATTAAGGTAGTTATTGTTAAGTGGAAGGTTTTTAGCTCCATGGCATCAAAATTAAGTTACTCCTTATTTCTAACCCTGTTTGTATCAGCGACTTGAAATTGATCAATTCACCCCCATCATGTTACCGCATTTTTTAAGGAGAAGACTATGCAGGCTGCAATAAACAAAGAACATAAGAGTTTCCAGGCTGAAGCTAAACAACTTCTAAAGCTAATGATTCACTCCTTGTACAGTAATAAGGAAATATTTTTACGTGAATTGATTTCCAATGCATCGGATGCGGCTGACAAGCTACGCTTTGAAGGATTAACGGATGCTGCTTTGTATGAGACTGATTCGGATTTGAAGATACGCGTCAGCTATGACAAGGATGCGCGCACAATTACTATTTCTGATAATGGCATAGGTATGTCGAGACAGGAAGTCATCGATAACATCGGTACGATTGCCAAGTCGGGAACACGCGAATTCTTTAATTCGCTGACTGGGGATCAAGCAAAAGACGCCCATTTGATCGGACAATTTGGAGTGGGTTTCTATTCCGCTTTTATCGTGGCAGATAAGGTGACCCTGATTACCCGCCGCGCTGGTTTGACTGCGGAACATGGCGTACAGTGGGAATCGACCGGTGAAGGGGAATACACGCTGGAAACAGTTGAAAAGAAAGATCGTGGCACTGAAATTATCCTGCATTTACGGGAAGACGAAGATGAGCTTCTAACTGGTTTCCGCTTAAGATCGATCATTCGCAGATATTCTGATCATATCACTTTGCCGATCGTCATGAAGAAGGAAGAGTGGTTGCAAGATAGCAATGAGTACAAGATTACCGATGAAGATGAAACCATCAATCAAGCTAGTGCGCTATGGTCACGACCTAAAAGCGAAATCACGCAAGAACAATATGAAGAATTTTACAAACATGTTGCTCATGATTTCGAACCGCCACTCGCTTATGTTCATGCGAGAGTGGAAGGCAAGCAGGAATATACCCAACTACTCTATATTCCCTCGCGGGCACCATTTGATTTATTCGATCGCGAACGCCGTCATGGCATTAAATTGTATGTTAAGCGTGTTTTCATCATGGATGACGCAGAGAAATTACTCCCCAATTATCTTCGCTTTGTACGAGGCGTGATCGATTCAAATGATTTGCCACTGAATGTTTCGCGTGAAATTCTGCAGGAATCAAAGGATATCGATAGCATTCGAGCGGGTTCAGTGAAAAAGATCCTCGGATTGATCGAAGATCTTGCCGGTAGTGATAAAGAAGAAGAGCGTGAAAAATTCAAGACGTTCTGGAACGAATTCGGGCAGGTGTTGAAGGAAGGGATTGGCGAGGATTATGCGAACCGTGAACGTATCGCTAAGTTGCTCCGCTTTGTTTCAACCCATAGTGAAGCTGACGAGCAAACAGTATCCCTTGATGAGTATATTGCACGTATGAAAGACGGGCAGGAAAAAATTTATTACGTGACGGCTGACAACCTGAAAGCGGCAAGAAGCAGCCCCCATCTCGAGATATTCCGCAAAAAAGGGATTGAGGTTTTACTGCTGTCTGAGCGGGTGGATGAATGGCTGGTGGCAAATTTGTCAGAGTATGCTGGCAAGACACTTCAATCGGTTGCCAAAGGCAGCCTTGATCTAGGCAAACTAGAAGACGAAGCAGAAAAAAAAGAGCAAGAAAAAGAAGCGGACGACTACAAAGAGCTCATCACCAAAATGAAAGAAGTGCTGGGTGAGCGGATCAAAGATGTACGGATTACATTTCGTTTGACCGAATCACCAGCATGCTTGGTAGTAGATACCTATGACATGAGTGGTAATCTGGAACGCTTGCTTAAATCTGCAGGTCAGAAGGTTCCCAATACCAAGCCTATTTTAGAAATCAATCCACACCATCCCATGGTGCAACGCCTAAAATACGAAGAGGCCAAATTCTCAGACTGGAGCAATATCCTCTTTGACCAGGCACTGCTTGCAGAAGGCGGGCAACTGGAGGATCCGGCTGCTTTCGTCAAAAGACTCAATGAGTTACTGTTACAAAATATATTGAGTGGAAAATAGTGAAATGATGCATAGCATATAAATTGAAGCGGGGGAGGGAATGAATATGTCAAAGGCAAGCTTAGCGCCCAACTTAACGAAGGCGTATCAAGCTAGATTGGTTACCCCCTTTGCTGTATTAGGTATACGTACGGAAGAAGATTGGTTGACCGATATCGATTATCTACCTTCGAATATTCCTGCTCTCACCCCCACAACCCCGCTGGCAGCAGAAGTATGTCGACAGCTGCGAGCCTATCTGGATGATCCGGCATTTGTTTTTGATCTGTCGCTGCATATCAGTGGCACACCCCATCAACAACGCGTATGGGAGGCCATTCAGCTAATCCCGTGTGGCTCAACGCGTAGCTATGCGGATATCGCCAGCCAACTCCATTCTGCACCACGTGCAGTGGGTCAGGCATGTGGTGCCAATCGATTACCGATCATTGTTCCTTGTCATCGTGTCATCGCCAAGAACGGTGGCCTGGGCGGTTTCATGCACGCCAGTGACGGCATGCCACTCAATATCAAACGCTGGTTGCTCAAGCATGAATGTGCATGAGCGTATCCACTATCAATACGAAATTATTGGATGAATTCACTGATGCCTTATGGCTGGCAGATGGGTTGTCCCGTAATACACTGACAAGCTATCGCAGCGATTTGTGGCAACTGGGCGAATGGCTGGCTACACAAAGCCGGGATACGCGGTCACTAGGAGAAGCGACACATGGGGATCTGTTGGCGTTTCTCGCTACCAGAATTTCTGCCCAAGCTAAAGCCTCTACGACCAGTCGTGAATTATCCAGCATGAAGCGATTTTATCGTTTCTTGTTGCTGCAAGGGAAAATCCGGGTTGATCCCAGCCTCAATATCGACAGTCCCAAACTGCCACGCAATCTACCCGAGAGTTTGACGGAAGCAGAAGTCGAGGCTTTGCTCGGTGCGCCAGATATTACTCAGCCATTGGGTTTGCGTGACCGCGCGATGCTGGAAATACTTTATGCCACAGGATTACGTGTATCCGAACTCGTGAGCTTAAAGCTTACTCAGATCAGCGCGGATATGGGGGTTTTGCGCGTCATGGGTAAAGGTAGCAAAGAACGCCTGGTGCCGCTTGGAGAAGAAGCGCTACACTGGATTAATGATTACACCGGGAAGATCCGTCCTGCGCTGCTTGGCAATAAAGTGACCGACAAATTGTTCGTGACTACCCGTAGTGATGCCATGACACGTCAGGCATTCTGGTATCTTATCAAACGTCATGCGCAGCAGGCCGGTATCACAAAATCATTGTCACCCCATACCTTACGTCATGCCTTTGCCACGCATTTGCTCAATCACGGTGCCGATTTGCGTGTGGTGCAGCTACTGCTGGGGCATGCAGATATTTCGACCACCCAGATATATACCCATGTTGCCAGGGAAAGATTGAAGCAATTGCATGTAAAACATCATCCTAGAGGTTGACACCACTGGCTCTGTCTGCTATTGGTACCTGGGCAGGATTTCCTGCTTTGTTAATTCATATGGGAGGGTCATCAAATGAAATCCAAATCTTTATTTGCTGTACTCGCGTTTGCATTGATCAATATGCTGACTACTACGGCATCAGCAGAGGTCATTCCAGGCACTAATCTTAGTATTGATTTTCATTCGGGGCATGTGGTGGGTGCTGGGCGCAATATCAATATGATCCGTGTTCCGGTGACTGATATCAATACAGGACAGACCACGTTGTGGGACGCCACTTTCAAGTTTACCTTTCTGCCCAACCAGGGTTTTGTATTTGAGGAAATTTCCTCTGCTGCACCTTCCCAGCCAGGTTCGATTGCGAATATTACGCCAGGGCTTTATCAGACCCAAAGCGGGAGGTGTCTATTATTAGAAGGGCCTACTCTGCTTAGTCAAAGTCGTTGTTCACTTTATACGCTGAGAGGAGTTGGTGGTACAGTAAGTAGCATAAACTGTGGCAGTGGTGATCCATTCTCTGCACAAATTGTCTCTGGTCCTGCTGCTGGGCACCCGGATATTGGTGGGCGAGATATTGTACCTACTCTAACGGATAATTGGGTATACGGATTTATGGCGGATAAAGGTTCCAACGCATCTGGGTCCCCTCTTCTATCTTTCTTTCCGAATCATCTAATTGGGGTGCGCCAAAGTGGGGAGCAACTGATTCTCGGGAGATTCAGTGATAATAGTGCGGACTTCAAGGATCCTGTCCAGACACTTATTTTAACCAGAGCTAGTCAATAATTAGTTTAGCTTTGCAGGGATTATGATAAAGACTAATACAGTTCGAATCAAATCATAATCCCCTCCTAAATTGTGCTGTTAATTTTTTTAATCACAATATTTCGTATTTCTCAGCAATACTGTTATGTGAGAGGGCATAATGTTGATAAATAAAATATTCGGTCTGTTTATTTTTGTGCTTTCGTTGTCTACGTTTGGAGTAGCGACGGTGCAAGCTGAAAATTGCGAAACTATCCTTTTCCAAAGAGGAGCGTATAGCCATACAGTTAAAGGCGTAGTTCCGCCCGACGATACTATTTGTTATGAAATCGCAACGCGTGATAGGCAAACGGTAGATATAACGATTGCCGGTAATAATGTTATTTTTTCAATTGGCGGTGTCATTGATGCTCAAGATCGCTATAGTTTCACAACAGAAAAGAAAACCTACCAAATATTTGTGGGGCAACTTATGCGTTCTATTACTAATGAATCGTTTGAATTGATGGTTTCTATCAAGTGAAATTGCAACACATGACTCAAAATTTCTAATGAAAAGTCGTTTTAGCTAGGTTTTCTTCTACCATAGATCGTATTTAAGGTGTGTATGTGGGAAGATGTTAATTTCTTTTAACCGCCAACAGAAAAATACTCATTCCTGCCAGCAACAAAAAGGCGATCAAGGACCAATCCGGGATGGTAAGCG
>CAYNXU010000127.1:0-5220 GCA_964401225.1 uncultured Nitrosomonas sp. | reverse complement strand
CTATTCGTTCAGCACGAAACTCAAATATACGATAAATTCAATCTTGCGGTGAGCAATAAATAGATTAATTTAAGCTTGGCTTATCGTTTGTTTCTTACTAAAAATCACAACATGTTCAGCCTCGAGTTTGATACCGATTTTCTCGCCGATAGCGTGGTTATGGTGACTTGGAATAAGCGATAATACAGTTCTTCCACTTGCCAATTTTAGGGTATAAAGAATTTCGGCACCCTTGAAAGCTTTATGCACGACTAATGCCTGTAAGGTACTTACTCCACTATAGACAATATCATCTGGCCGTATCAATATATCTACTTCACTTCCTGTATGGCAGATTTCTTGATCCGATTCACAATGGTGATAAATATCCTCAGTTAGGATACCCAATTCCATCTCAATCATTCCCGGCGCGCGCACTTTACCGGGAAGAAAAACACCTTGTCCGACAAAATTTGCCACGAAGCGATTAGCAGGACGATGATATAAATTGTAGGCTGTGTCCCATTGCATAATTTCTCCTTGATGCATAACCCCTATCATGTCTGCAACTGAGAAAGCTTCTTCTTGATCATGCGTTACCAGAATAGCGGTAATTTGCTGATCCTTTAAAATATCACGTACTTCTTGAGCCAAACGCTCGCGCAAACTGATATCCAAATTAGAAAAAGGCTCATCCAGCAACAACAAATCGGGATGGGGTGCTAACGCTCGAGCAAGTGCGACACGCTGCTGCTGTCCCCCAGAAAGCTCATGAGGATATTTACTGGCCGCTTCCACTAGTCCAACTGTTTTTAGCATGTCGATCACACGCTGCTTACGTTCTATCGCGTGGCTGCGGTATAATCCAAAACCAACGTTTTCTTCCACTGTCAAGTGAGGAAATAAGGCGTAATCTTGAAACACCATGCCGACATGCCTTTGCTCAGGCGGCAGACTAAAATAAGTACTACTGACGACCCTACCGTTAAGTAATATTTCACCTGCATTTAATGGTTCGAAACCAGCAATACATCGCAATACAGTCGTTTTCCCGCAACCGCTAGGGCCTAGCAAGCAACCGATCTCTCCTGTTTTCAGCTCAAACGATAAATGTTCAATAGTCTTTTGCTTACCGTAAGCATGCTGGATTTGATCTAATTTTAGTAAGATATCCACAATGCTAGTTATCGGTCTGCCGCATTAGTAAAATTATGGGAATTAATCCCGCAAGTACTAGTGTAATAGCAGGAAATGCTGCTTGCTGCCATTCACCTTCTGATGTCAGCGCAAAAATGCGCACAGCTAAGGTATCCCATCCAAAGGGGCGCGTCATTAAAGTAATAGGCATTTCTTTCATTACATCAACGAAAACCAGAGCGGCCGCAGTAAAGATACCTGCTCTTAGCATCGGCAAATGAATTCTTCGAAGGACTGACCCGCCTGTCAAACCAAACCCCATCGCCGCTTCATCAATATTACGAGTAATACGCTGCATAGCGCTATCGATTGGATAGTGACCAACGGCAAGAAAGCGAGTCATATACGCTAACAGCATTACGCCGAGCGTACCTTGAATCAATAAACTCGATTCGATTTGAAATAATACGAGCAACCACTCGTTCAACTGGTTATCGAACCAAGCAATAGGAATAAAAATACCCACTGCCAGTACCGCACCTGGTAATGCATAACCAATGGTTGCTATGCGTACTGCAATCCGGGTAGTCGTATCGGAGTACAAGCGAGTCGCATAAACCAATAATATCGCTACGATGCATGTAATTAGCGTGGCTATGGCTGAAAGCAACAGGGAGTGTGAAAGAAACTCAAAATAGCGCTGATCAAAATTTTCCACTATAGTATTGCTAGCCCAGACAGCTAACTGTATGATAGGTAGCACAAATGCCAGAAACAAGACACCGCCTGCAAAACACATTACTACCCTCGCTCGCCAACCTGACAATGTAATACGATCAGCACGCGAGCTTCTTTTGGTTTCTGCAAAACGCATTCGCATTCGGAATTGCTGCTCCAGAATAATGAGCACGAAAACGATGACAATCAGTAGCGATGCAAGCTGAGAAGCAGCAGGCAATGAAAACATGCCAAACCATGCTTTATAAATCGCCGTGGTAAATGTATCGTAGTTGAATACCGAAACCGTACCAAAATCCGCGAGTGTTTCCATAAGTGTCAGCATGACACCACCCGCGATCCAGGGGCGTGCCATGGGAAGAGCAACTTTGAAAAATCCCTGCCGGCGGTTAAGTCCCAGCGATTGCGCCACTTCCAGCAAACGCTTTCCTTGTGTTAAAAACGCATTACGCGCCATCAGATATACATAAGGATAGAATGCGAGCGTCATCACCAGAATTACCCCGCTTCTCCCATATAAATCCGGGAACCAGGCTAATTCTGTTCCTGACCATGCGCGAAGATTGGTTTGAACTGGGCCAGTAAAATCAAATAGACCGAGCACGACAAATGCGGTGACATAAGCCGGTATAGCTAATGGCAGCAGCAGTGCCCAAGAAAAAAATCTACACCCAGGGAACTCATAGACCGCTACAAACCAAGCAAGACTGACGCCGAGTAGTGTAGTGCCGATAACAACACCTAGTGAAAGCCAAAAGGTATTAACTAATAAATCAGGAAGCGTGGTTTCAACAAGATGCCGCCAAACATCGTTTGTCGGCAGAAGAAAGGAAGAAAAAACAATAACGACCGGAACAAGTATCAGCGCTGCAATAAGTAATGGAATCAGTCGCCAGATATTTGCGGCGCGTTTCAAGAAAAAAAAAGGCTGAAGCGCTTTTACAACTTCTCCTTCAACTGCAACATGCTTTTGATTACTCACATGCACTTACTCATTTATCGATAGCCTGCTCTATCCATTAGTTTTACTGAAGCAATTTGTAGTTCACCCGCTTTGACTAAATTCATCGGGTTTTGCTTAAACTCCCCCCATGCCGAAACGACTTCACTGGGTTTAATATGAGGATTCGCTGGATATTCCATATTGACATCAGCAAATAAATTTTGAGCTTTCGTAGATGATAAAAATTCGAGCAGCTTAATGGCTGAGCGCTCATTCTTGCTAAATTGAGTGACTCCAGCACCTGAAATATTGACATGAACCCCATTATTATTCTGATTTGGCCAGAAAATTGCTAAAGGCAGGGTAGGATTATTTTCCATTAATCTTCCGTAATAATAGGTGTTAACCAATGTCACATCACAACGCCCCGCCGCCACAAACTCCATGGCTCTTGTATCATCAGATAATGGATCAGTTGCAAGATTGGCAACCCAACCCCTGACAATTTTTTCAGTTTGGGCTTCACCATGCTCGGCAATCATCATGGCAACGAGCGATTGATTGTAAACTTTCTTGGAAGTTCGTAAGCATAATCTCCCTTTCCATTTTGGATCGGCTAAATCCTCATAGGAAGAAAGGTCAGAGGGTTTTACCTTTTGCGTATTATAAACAATCGTACGTGCTCGTATCGAGAGACCAAACCATTGTCCTTGCGGATCTCGCAAATGCGCAGGAATATTCGATTCCAGTACAGGAGATGAAACAGATTTTAACAGTCCTGCCCGTGCGGCCTCCCATAGATTCCCCGCATCCGCAGTAATGAGGATATCAGCAGGTGTTCTCTTCCCCTCAGCCTTAAGTCTCGCCAAAAGAGCACCTTCCTTGTCCGTCGTAAATTTAACCTGGATACCTGTTTCACGTGTAAACGCATCAAACATCGGTTTGATTAGTTCTTCAATTCTTGCTGAATACACAACGACCTGCTCTGCTTGCGACACATTAGCAACTGATAGCAAGAAAAAGCAACCTATGATTGCAAAGAAACGATTACAGAAAGTAAGTTTGCGCATGGATATAAATGAAGCGAGAAAATATTGGGGAAAGTTGAGAGCTATTATACTATGAATAAGAATAATTATCAGTTATACATCCTTTGTACTGTTACTTGTATTCCAATCAAGTAGAAATATTACTCATTGCCTGTAACGGAGCTGTATATGTTAATTCAAATGCCTCCGCGACGGCAGGATGCGTCACACAACCACGATAGGTATTAAGGCCATGCTGCAGGGCGCGATCATCTTTTATAGCGTTTAAACCTTGATTCGCCAAACGCACCACATAAGCAGCTGTTTGGTTATTTAGCGCAAAGGTACTCGTGCGCGGAACGGCACCAGGCATATTAGCAACACCATAATGCAGCACTCCGTTCACTTCATAGACCGGGTCGCTATGTGTGGTGGCATGCGTAGTCTCAACACACCCCCCCTGATCAACCGCAACATCAACGATAACCGAGCCTCGTCGCATATGTGGCAGCATATCTTTGGTAATGAGCCAAGGTGCACGTCCACCGGGGATCAATACTGCACCTATAACGAGATCGGCCTGATAAACGAGCTCTTTGATATTTAATCCATCGCTCATACGCGTCATCAATTGCCCTCGGAAAATATCATCCAGGTATTTCAAACGATTATGATTCACATCCAATACCGTCACCTGCGCCCCCATGCCAACTGCAACCCTGGCAGCATTAGCACCTACAATCCCTGCACCCAAAATAACCACATTGGCAGGCGCCACCCCGGGAACGCCACTCATCAGGATGCCACGACCACCAAGCGTTTTCAGTAAATAAGTCGCGCCGATCTGGGCGGCCATTCTCCCCGCCACTTCACTCATTGGCGCTAATAATGGCAACTCGCCTGACTCTGTTTGCACGGTTTCATAAGCAATGCCGGTCGTCCCAGCATTCAGCAACTTTTCAGTCAACACTTTATTCGAAGCCAAATGCAGATAAGTGAAAAGAATTAAATCTTCCCGCAAAAAGCGATATTCGTGTTCGGTTGGTTCCTTCACTTTAACTACTAGTTGCGCAGACCAAGCATCCTCAGCAGCAAGGACAATATCAGCCCCAGCAGATTGGTAATCCTCATCAGTAAAAGAGCTTCCCATCCCTGCTCCGGTTTGTACCCTAACCTGATGACCATGCTCTACCAACGTATGGACTGTTCCGGGCGACATTCCCACACGGTATTCATTATCCTTAATTTCCCTGGGTAATCCGATAATCATTGCTTGGCCTCTATTTTTTGTTATTCAGAAGGATGCTTTTACTCTTTTTTTCATTTTCTTTTACAGTCTCATCTTATTTTGCTAATTATTAACCGCCCCTTCTGCAGCAAGATGGCGCAAATAAA
>CAYNXU010000126.1:2675-5222 GCA_964401225.1 uncultured Nitrosomonas sp. | reverse complement strand
GTCGAGGATTTTCAAACCTGGGGCCAAATTATGGCGAATGTAAATTTAGGCAATGTAACAGGTAATGAAAATTTGAAAAACTGGAGGCTCTGGCTAGAAGGCCAGGGACGTTTTGGTAATGACTCCACTCAATTTACTCAATCCCTTATCCGTCCAGGCATAGGCTATGCGATTAATGATAAAGTAGCTATCTGGGCAGGTTATGCTTGGGCACCCACGGCTGAGCCAATCTCAGGCGCACAAGGTCCTTATGATGAGCATCGAATCTGGCAACAAGTAACCTGGAACGAAAATTTATCAATCGGTAGATTCTCGTGGCGTAGCCGCTTTGAGCAACGTTTTTTTGATCATGATGTTCCTGATCCTGGTAAAAACAATGTAGCCTATCGGTTTCGCCAATTAATTAAATTTGCATTTCCCATGCCTTTTATCTCCCCTAATCTTAGCTTTATAGTACAGGATGAATTATTTATTGCCATGAATACGCCTCATAAAGGGTGGATTACCAATGGCTTTGATCAGAACAGGGGATTTGTGGGGCTAGGTTGGAAATTCAATCAAATAGCTACCGGTGAAATTGGTTATATGAACCAATACATCAATAGACCGCATAATGCCCGCCCGGATCAAATGATGCATATTGTGGGCGTAAACTTATTTCTGACTTTCTAATCAATTAATCATCTGCCCCCTTATGTCTCAATCTTTCAGACATAAGGGGTAGGTCATATCAAGAAATTTTCATACCGGAATAACCCCTTAGAAAAGGGGTCTACACATTAAACCGGAAATGAATCACATCACCATCATTAACAATATATTCCTTCCCTTCCAGGCGCATTTTCCCCGCTTCTTTTGCGCCTTGCTCGCCTTTATAGGCAATAAAGTCATCATATGAGATGACTTCAGCACGAATAAAGCCTCTTTCAAAATCCGTATGAATGACACCCGCCGCTTGGGGTGCGGTATCACCTTTATGGATCGTCCAAGCTCTTACTTCCTTAACGCCCGCAGTAAAATAAGTTTGCAGTCCGAGTATGTGGTATGCAGCGCGAATCAGCCGATTCAAGCCAGGTTCCTCCAAATGGATATCCGCTAGAAATACTTGCTTGTCTTCATCGGATAAATCCGCAATTTCCGCTTCAAGTGACGCGCAAATCGCAACCACCGGCGCCCCCTCCCTTTCCGCATGCGCCTGAACGCTATGCAATAAAGGATTATTCTCAAAACCATTATCCGTAACATTTGCCACATAAATAGTTGGTTTTGAGGTCAATAAGCACAATGACTTCAAGAGGGGTTGCTGCTCTTTCTCCAATGCAAAACTGCGCGCTGGTTGACCCTGGTCGAGATGCGCGTGTAATTTCTCCAGCACTGCCATAGCTCGGACACTCTCCTTGTTGCCCGATTTGGCCAATTTTGCCTCACGCTGCAACGCTTTTTCCACTGTTGCCAAATCAGCCAACGCGAGTTCAGTGTGGATCACTTCGATATCAGAAATAGGATCGATCTTACCTGCCACATGCACCACATTATCATCAGCAAAACAACGCACCATGTGAACAATTCCATCTGTTTCACGGATATTTGCCAAAAATTTATTGCCTAGCCCTTCACCCTTGGACGCACCCGCGACAAGACCAGCAATATCGACAAATTCAACAATGGCCGGCTGAATTTTCTGAGGTTTAACGATCTCGCTCAGTTTCTTGAGACGTAGATCAGGGACCTCGACAACGCCCACATTCGGGTCGATAGTACAAAACGGATAATTTTCAGCAGCGATGCCTGCTTTGGTCAGCGCATTGAAAAGGGTTGATTTTCCGACATTTGGCAAACCAACGATGCCACACTTCAGGCTCATAATTTGATTCTCATTGAATTTCTGGTAGACGAGAGGAAATACACACTATAAAAGCGGGGTGTTAGGACTCTTTGGGCTTGGTGTGCAATTTATGCATCGCAGCTGTGTAATCGCCATTGGCAATGAATGGCCAAACACCCAGGCTTCTCTCAATGGCATCATCGATCAATATAGCTTCTTCTTTTCTAGGTGAATGTAGAACATAATCGACTACAGCATGTTTATTTCCCGGATGGCCTATACCAATTCTTAAACGCCAAAAGTCCTGAGTGGCAAGACGTGAAATGATATCCTTAAGACCATTATGCCCACCTGCACCACCCCCCAATTTCAATTTGGCAGTTCCAGGAAGCAAATCCAGCTCATCATGTACGACCAGTATCTGGTCGGGAGAGATTTTATAAAAACGCGATAATGCTGCCACAGCCATCCCACTTGCGTTCATGTAGGTCTGTGGCATAAGCAACCATACCTGTTCATCGCCTTGCGTAATACTTGCACACAAGCCGTGAAACTTTATTTCAGATTTGAACGAGATCCGCAATGTTTCCGCCAATCGGCATAGCCAATGAAATCCAACATTATGACGAGTATCAGCATATTTCCCCCCCGGATTACCGAGTCCCACAATGAGTTTCATTGACTATTTAGTTTGGCTGCTACACCCGTTTACTATTTATCCG
>CAYNXU010000126.1:0-2575 GCA_964401225.1 uncultured Nitrosomonas sp. | reverse complement strand
GGTACTTTCACGTGTAATTTTTTATTCTTATCAACACGCTGGAAATCAACATGAAGCACTTGTTGCTTATAGGGATGCATTTGCACATCACGCAACAATACCTGCTCTTTTTCGCCTTCAATATTCAATGATAAAACAGAAGCATGAAAAGCTTCTAACTTAAGCTTGTGAAACAGGTTGTTATGATCTAATTCTACGGATTGTGCAGCACCCTCCCCACCATACACGACACCAGGGACTTTACCCGCTGAACGCAGGCGGCGGCTCGCACCCTTACCCTGCAACTCACGTTTATTCGCATCAATTTCAATTTGCATTTCATTCTCCCAAACAAGATTTATCCGCGACCAGATAAATCGTAAATAAAAAAACCAACAATTACTCCATAAACAAAGAGCTCAATGAACTCTCATTGCTTATCCGAAGCATGGTTTCACCTAATAAGTTTGCCACACTCAATTGACAAATCCGATCACATGCCTTAGCTTCCTCTCGGAGTGGTATGGTATCTGTAACGACTAATTTATCCAGTTGAGAACTTGCAATACGCTCCACAGCCCTTCCAGACAATACTGCGTGTGTAGAATAGGCAACTACCTTCATAGCACCTTCTTCTTTGAGAGCCTTAGCCGCTTCACATAGCGTATTGGCTGTATCCACCATGTCATCGATGATGACACAAGTCCGACCTTTAACTTCACCGATGATATTCATCACTTTTGATTCATTCGGTTTAGGGCGGCGTTTATCGATGATCGCAAGATCGCATTCCAGGCGCTTTGCCAAGTGCCTTGCTCTGACAACACCCCCCACGTCGGGAGATACCACGATCAAATCCTGATAGTTATGCTTCCAGATATCGCCTAGTAAGATAGGCATGCCGTATATATTGTCTACAGGAATATCGAAGAAACCCTGAATCTGATCCGAGTGTAGATCCATCGTTAGCAATCTATCCACTCCAATAGTCGCAAGCATATTGGCAACCACTTTGGCTGTAATTGCGACCCGTGCTGAACGTGGCCTTCTATCTTGACGTGCATAGCCGAAATAAGGGATAGCTGCCGTAATACGGCCTGCTGAAGCTCGCTTCAAGGCATCAACAATCACCAATATTTCCATGAGGCTTTCATTGGTAGGCGCACACGTAGACTGCAATACGAATACATCTTTGCCCCGTACATTCTCAAGAATCTCGACCATGATCTCACCGTCACTAAAACGAGAAACGGTTGCTCGCCCTAAATGGATATTGAGATACTTGACCACGTCTTGAGCCAGTTGTGGATTAGCCGTTCCAGTAAACACCATCAAACTATCGTAAGACATGGTTAATACTTTGCCTCTATTGATTGGAAACTGGGATACACAGACACTCTTCCTGGTAATTCAAAGCTCACCGCATCGTGTTTAGTTCATATGCGCTGACTTGAGCCAAAAAACCAGTACTCAAGTCGTTTTTGATCATTACAAATACTGGCTGGGGAGGTAGGAATCGAACCTACGTATGCCGGAATCAAAATCCGGTGCCTTACCGCTTGGCGACTCCCCAATTCATTACTCTTCCAAAAAATTTTGCAACGGATGAGAGGCTAGCCCCTCTGCAACGAAACCACTCATCCCTTCAGGCAATTGTTGACATGCATTCCTTGCCGCCCATTCACTTGTAAATTCAGCAAATACACAAGCACCTGATCCACTCATTGCAACTAATGTCGTATTATTCAGTTGTTTAAGCCATTCCAAGCATCTTGCCACAACAGGATACATCCGACAAACCACTGGCTCAAGATCGTTATGTCCTTGCCAGATGGAAAAGGGCGGTATTGTGATAGGAATTGTGTTTCGTGTCAATTCTTTGCTTGAAAAAATCTGCTCAGTCGAAACATGTGCCGATGGCGTTAACACCAAATACCAAGCAGGTGGTAGGTTAATAGCGGACAGTTTTTCACCTATCCCTTCTGCAAAAGCATTTTTACCAAAGATAAATACTGGCACATCTGCGCCTAATGTTACTCCTAATTCCATTAAACGCGTTTTTTTCCAATTCAACCCCCATAAACGATTGAGCACGAGCAAGGTTGTCGCTGCATCAGAGCTTCCCCCGCCCAACCCGCCACCCATCGGAATATGTTTCTCCAAAAAAATTTCCACACCCAAAGGGCTACCACTTCTTTGTTGCAGCAACTTTGCTGCCCGAACACATAACTCGTTTTCTTCAGGCACCCCAGGAATAGGGGTTTGCAATTTGATGACAGAATCATTCCTTAAAACAAACCCTAACCGGTCAGAAAAATCCAAAAACCTAAAAACTGTTTGCAATAGATGATAACCATCCTCTCGGCGCCCGACTATATGCAAAAATAAATTGAGTTTGGCAGGTGCTGGAAAAGTTTGCATATTCCGTACGTTTATTATGATATCTTCTAAAGGGCACTTCTAAAAATCCATATTTGCGAGCATCCGCTTCGCGGATTGCCTGCTTACCCCGTTTCGTCACAATACGTCGTTGTTTACAAAAAATGTTTCCTTACCTATCAATCATAGGCTGCGTCAACATTTTTTGTTCTCGCCT
>CAYNXU010000125.1:3434-5236 GCA_964401225.1 uncultured Nitrosomonas sp. | reverse complement strand
TATACCCAAACACAGCTTACCTTGCAGTTTGCACTCTCGGAGTGGGAGTTGCGGACTGCCGAAGCAAGCGCTGCTGCCAGCGATGAGGAGGGAATTAAGATCTTGCAAGATGCGTTACAGAAGCTGACAAAAATAGTGAGTGAATCAGTATCTAACGAAACGGCTCAGTACTTCGAGGGTGTAAAGGTGCCGGACATTCACACGTACCAGAAAAAACTATAATCCACACAAAACCCGGATATGAGCGGTTACGCTCCTGCCAAGTGCATGCAACGCATAACCGCCCTCCAGTGCAGAAACAATGCGTTTTTGGGCATATTTTACGGCGATTGCTTTTATCTGCTCCGTTACCCAGGTGTAGTCTGATTCGATGAGATTCAGATGAGCCATATCATCTTCGTGATGGGCGTCAAATCCAGCAGAAATAAAGATCATTTCCGGCTGGAAGGCTTCCAGTGCCGGTAACCAGTGTTGAGTGATGGCCGAACGAAATGTTTTGCCATCAGTATGGGCGGCAAGCGGTACGTTGATAATGTGATCGTTGCTGCCATCCGCACCACAATACGGATAGAAGGGATGCTCAAAAGTCGAGCAGAGCATGACACGAGGATCATTTTTGAAAATGTCTTCAGTGCCATTGCCATGATGAACGTCGAAGTCCGCAATCGCAATCCGCGTTAAATTATGCTGTGCCATGGCATGGGCGACGCCGACCGCGACATTATTAAAAAAACAAAAACCCATAGCCTGGTCACGCGTAGCGTGATGGCCAGGCGGGCGGATATTACAAAAAGCATTTTCCGCTTGGCCGGTTATGACCAGATCAGTGGCCAGTACGAGTGCGCCGGCTGCGCGGTAGGCGGCTTCCAAGGTAAAGGGATTCATGAAAGTATCAGCATCGAGACTGATCAATCCTCGCTGTGGTGCGGCCGCTTCAATGGCACGGAGATAACTTTCTGTGTGAACGCGTGCGAGTTGTTCGTGGGTTGCGCGGGGGGCTTCGTGCTGCTGTAGGAGCGGAAAGATACCCGAAGCAATCAACTGGTCTTCGATAGCCCGTAGTCGTTCGGGTGATTCCGGGTGATCATACCCCATGTTGTGCTTAAGACAGGCGGGGTGGGTGATATAGGCAGTTTGCATAAATGGTATCCTATGCGCGCAGGGACTTAATCCTTTTGTTTTGCCGACGGATCGCTATCATGGTAATCCGCAATCGGGCGGATGGGTTTGATGATATTTTCGCCGCCTGAAGGGGTGTCGATACCCAGCGCGACATGGCTTTTCCGGTAACCATACAAGAAATAGACAATCAAGCCAATGCCGGTCCAGATAGGGAATACCAGCTTGGCATCCATTGGTAGGAACAAAAAGAGCGTGATGCAACCACTAACGGCGAGCGGGCCTACCAACCAGATGACCGGTGTTTTGAAAGGCCTTTTACGGTGTTTGTCCTTGATGCGTAGGATCATTACGGAGAGTGCGACGACCATGAAAGCGAATAATGTGCCGGAATTGGAGATGTCCGCGAGTTTTCCTACCGGAAGGAAAGCAGCAGCAAATGTTACGCCGACTCCTGTGACCATGGTCACGATATGCGGTGTTTTGAACCGTGAATGGATGCGGCTTAAGACCTCTGGAAGCAGGCCATCACGGGACATAACGAAAAAGATACGTGTCTGGCCAAACAACATCATAAGGATAACGGAGGGCAATGCCAGAAAGGCAGCCAGACCAAGCAGATTGCCAACTTTTTCCCAACCGATTTCGCGCAACACATGAGCTAATGCTTCGCGTGAACACAC
>CAYNXU010000125.1:0-3334 GCA_964401225.1 uncultured Nitrosomonas sp. | reverse complement strand
TAGACCCACGATCAACACGCAGATGACAACGGCAGGTAAATTGATAATACCGCCCGCAAAGGGGCCATTTACCAAAGCAAAGGGAATTTCTATCCCAAGAGAATTACTCAAGAGACCCACGAAATAACCCGACCACCCGACAGCGACTGCACCGGCAGCTACCGAGTATTCGAGTATCAGTGCCCAACCTACCATCCATGCTATAAATTCACCCAATACTGCATAGGAGTAGGTATAAGCAGAGCCGGATACAGGGACCATCGAAGAAAGCTCAGAGTAGCAAAGTGCCGCTACCGCACAAACAAAACCGGCAATAACGAAGGCAAACATCATGCCAGGGCCAGCTTTCTGTGCGGCTTCAGCGGTTAACACGAAAATACCCGTACCGATAATTGCGCCTACTCCGAGAAGCGTCAATTGCCATACCCCCAGAGAGCGATGGAGACTTTTCTTTTCGGCTGTGGCTAGAATGGTGTCCAGCGATTTTACGCGCCAGAAGATCATGGATTTCCCCCTTTCAATTTAATCGATTATCTGTAATGACCTTTGGTTAAGTGGGGGATAGTGTACAAGAAATGGTGCTAGTATAAGGATGAAATAGGCATGGAATAGGCAGGGAGTAAGTAGGGGAACATAAAGCCAAGCATGTTTTGTGTAATTTTCTGCGAAGATCAGCCATACCTGCTTCATTAAATAAACGAAGATAGAGAGATCAATCAATGAACAAACATTACCTCAGCCCACTATTTTCCCCTCGCTCTGTGGCGATTATCGGTGCGAGCAGCCGTGTGGAATCCGTTGGAGGGGTCGTCTTTAAAAATATGTTGGAAAGCGGTTTTCAAGGCAAACTCTATCCAGTCAATCCGAATCATGATGAAATACAAGGCCAGCGTGCTTATGCGAGTATAGAACTCATTGATGAAGCGGTCGATCTGGCTGTCATCATTACCAAGGCAGTCACCGTGCCGGATATCGTGGAGTCGTGTGGCAAACGAGGTGTGCGCTTCGCTTTGGTACTGTCGGCAGGATTTAGAGAAACAGGTTCTCAGGGAATCGCGCTTGAACGCGCTGTGGTGGAGAATGCCCGACGATATGGCATGCGCTTGATCGGCCCGAATTGTCTTGGCATTCTTTGTCCACGAGTGGGCTTAAATGCCACGTTCAGTAAGGGAGGTGCGAAGGCAGGTGGGTTGGCATTGATTTCTCAGTCAGGGGCATTCTGTACTGCGATCATGGATTGGGCGCGACCTAACGATGTCGGTTTCTCCAGCATTATTTCGATGGGTGCTGCTGCCGGAATGGATTTTGGAGAGATGCTTGATTATCTGGCATCTGATCCGCATACAGAAAATATTTTGCTTTATATCGAAGGCATACAACATGCGCGCAGTTTTATGAGCGCGCTGCGTGCAGCGGCAAGAATCAAGCCCATTTTTGTCGTCAAGGCGGGTCGTCATGAAGCGGGTTCCAAAGCAGCCTTTTCTCATACGGGCGCGCTGGTTGGCTCGGATGATGTATTCGATGCTGCGTTGCAACGAGCCGGTGTCGTGCGCGTAAATACCATCGTGCAATTATTTTCCGCTGCTAAAGCGCTCTCGACACAGTTTCGGCCTGGTGGTAAACGGCTGGCAATTGTAACCAATGGCGGGGGGCCGGGTGTCATGGCAAGTGACCGGGCTGCGGATCTGGGGGTCACGATTGCTACCCTCTCTGAGGATACGCTAACCCGATTGAATGCCGGTTTACCGGATACCTGGTCGCATGCCAATCCGCTAGATATCATCGGTGACGCCACCGCAGAGCGTTATCGTCATGCTGTCACACATTGTCTGCAGGATGACGGAGTGGATGGCGTGCTTGTCATCCTGACACCGCAAGCGATGACGCGCCCATTAGAAGTTGCCAAAACGGTTATCGAAACCGCTGGAAAATTCGATAAACCGCTCATTGCCTGCTGGATGGGAGAGGTGCAAGTCGCTAAAAGCCGGCAAGCCTTTAATCAAGCAAAAATACCCAGTTTTCGCACACCAGAACCCGCGGTTGAAGTTTTTTCATTCATTTCTGCTTATTACCAGAACCAGAAGCTGCTTTTGCAAACGCCCGGGCCAATGTCGCAACATAGCGTACCGGATGAAGAAGGTGCACGTTTGTTGATCGAGGGTGCATTGGCTGAACATCGCAAAGTTTTGAATGAAATGGAATCTAAAGCGATTCTGGCGGCATTTCGCATTCCCATCGCCAAAGCCATGGTGGCACGTTCCCCCAATGAGGCTTTATTAATTGCAGAAGAGCTGGGTCTGCCCGTCGCCATGAAAATCAACTCACCCGATATCATCCATAAATCAGATTCTGGCGGAATTCGGCTCAATCTCGGTAATGCGCAAGCGGTTCGATCAGCCTACCTTGAGATCATCCAGTCAGTACAAAAGAAAAATCCCAACGCGCGCATTGATGGAGTCGTTGTCGAACCGATGATCATCAAACCCAATGGCCGGGAATTGATGGTCGGGGTGACCAGCGATCCGGTATTTGGCCCTGTGATTACCTTTGGCGCGGGAGGTGTTCTGGTCGAAGTCCTGGGCGATCGTGCCGTCGCTTTGCCACCACTCAATACTTTTCTGGTTAAAGATATGATTCAACGAACGCGGATTGCCAAACTCCTAGCGGCATTCCGTAATATGCCGCCTATAGAGATGAATGCACTGGAGAGCGTCCTGTTGCGTGTGTCGGAGATGGTGTGCGAACTTCCCTGGATCAAGGAGATGGACATTAACCCGTTGATCGTCGATGAAAATGGTGTGTGCGCGGTTGATGCGCGTATGGTCGTGGATTACCTGCCGCCGGCTATCTCCGCTGACCGCTATGCGCACATGGCGATACATCCGTACCCTACGCATCTCATCACACGCTGGCAGTTGCCAGACGGCACCGACCTCACGATCCGTCCAATTCGTCCGGAGGATGCAGAAATAGAGCAAATATTTGTGCGCGGACTGTCCGCTGAATCAAAGTATTTCCGGTTCATGGATACGTTACAAGAGCTTTCTCAAAATATGCTTGTGCGCTTTACTCAAATTGATTATGACCGGGAAATGGCGCTTGTAGCCGTGTTGGAGCAGGATGGTCAAGAAAAGGAACTGGGGGTATGTCGCTATGTCACCAGCGCCGATGGTCACTCATGTGAATTTGCACTCGTCGTAGCAGACGAATGGCAGAAAAAAGGCATTGGCAACAAGCTCATGAATTGCCTGTTCGACGCGGCCCGCGCCAAAGGGATCAAGGAGATGGAGGGCGAGGTATTGGCAACCAACCGATCCATGCTGGAATTGGTGCG
>CAYNXU010000124.1:0-5271 GCA_964401225.1 uncultured Nitrosomonas sp. | reverse complement strand
ATGCGTTGCGATTGAGTCGAGAGTTTCAGGAAGCGCAGAAAATTATGGAGATCGCACGTTTGCAGTTTCCTGACAACGAAGTCGTTGCCAAACTGCTGGCCCATATTTATCTCGACCAGGGGATGTTGAACGCTGCTGCGCACATCCTTGAACATGCGGCACGAATTAATCATGAATTGGTTTCGGAAGCGGCTGAAATTTACCGTCGCGCCGGCAGGCTGCATAAAGCGCTCATGCTCAACTCGGCCATTCTCGATCAGAAGGTAAAGCTCAAGCAACGGCTGTCAATTTTACTTGCGCTGAAACAATATGAGCAGGCCGCTGCTATGGAATCAAGCTTATATCGTGTCGGCTTGCTAGAAGACGAAAATATTCGCTATGCCTTGGCTTATGCACAGTTTTCCAGTGGCCATTTCCAGCAAGCCAGCAAGCATCTGGATTTCCTGAAAGAGCCCGAGCTATTCCGGAGAGGGATCGAACTGCGACGCTTGATGGAGGTTTGCAAGGATGAGCCGTGGAAGTGTGCTTGATTTTGGGATGGTACATTCCAACTCGCAACCAATTGATTACCCAACAAGGATGTATCTTAAGCGACGCCATAGAAAATTTGCTTAATACAAAGGAGCGCTCCCTATAACTCATTGAACCAGTTTTCCACTTTTAAATCGGGTATTCGAGAAAATTCTCGCTCATTCGCGGTCACCACGATTAAATTTAACGAAAAAGCATGGACGGCGATTAATAAATCATGGCAACCGATTGGCAAACCCCTTCGCTCCAGATCGGCTCGGATTATTGCATAAGCTGCATCCGCAGAATCTTGAAAAGGTAATACCGGCAAGCTGGCGAGAACTTGTTCGACATTAAAAGTTAGTTTCGGTGATTGCTTGTTAGCAGCACCGTAACGTAATTCACAAGCGACAATAATACTGGTGCAGCAGTATTTTTCCCATCCTGAGGCCAGCATTTTTTCGGCTAACCTTCCCTGGGGACTTTTTATGAGCTCTGAGACTATACTGGTATCCAGTAAATAACGAAAGTCGCCCATCTTAGAAAATATCTTCAGGTTCGACAATCGGATCAACAGTTTCGGGAAAATCCTCATCCAGCATCGGCAAGATTGCTAGCAGTTCCTTCAAGCTTTTTTTTCTGACCGGTTCAATAATCAGTTTGTCGCCTTCTTTGCGAATGATCGCTTCAGTGCCTTCCAGTTCAGATGGGATGGAACTGCAAATGGGTAATGACTGATAAGCACTTTAAATGCTTCAAACTAAAGACCTTCTCCCGGCGAGAGAAGGGATAGATGCCGAATTTGAGGTGGGGTGAGTATATGAACTTCCTGCGGGTAATTTTCGTGAAATTGTTTCAGAACGATAGAAAAAAGTGACGGTTTTGCCGCTCTTGATATGACACATTTAAGTCATGTCACATTTCCTTCACATTACTTTCATATTGCTTAAGTAGTATCAATACCCATTCGAACACTGGGCAGACTACATTCTCTAGGGCTCTTTCTTATGCAGAAGATATTGCATGAGCATGCTATGCATTTGTGCTAATCAGAGAGTCGAAGCGCCTATAAATACGTCTGCCATAAATAAAAAGATACGGGTTGGTAATGAAGCAATTTCTCAATGCTGTTATTCTCGTTATCGTTGCTTTTGCGATAATTGATCCAGTTTGGGCAAGTAACGATAATGCAAAATTCTCCATTAATTTATTTCAGGAAGGGTTGCCCGTCGTTGGTGCCGAGATATTAATCATCAGTGATAAGCCTATCAGGGCAGATGCACGGTTCATCGATGGTTCTGCGCATGCTTATGCCTGGCGCGCCAGTGATGGGTCGCCCTTGACCACCAATGCAAATGGCAGCATAGCCGCAATGTTACCGCCCGGCAATTACCAGATCAGTATTAAAACCCGTCAAAAACAGCAATTTGATTTTGATCTTCCGCTGCGGCCAGCGGAAGATGTGCAGGTATTGCTGACTTTTTATCCTGACGCAAGGCACCCGCTATTGAATATAGAAAGTTCGCAAGCCGGTATCTTGGCAGGCGCGGAAGTATCCGTCCCGGCAGTCGAGATGGTTGGCGAAGGTACGATTTCTGCACAGGTTATCTCCGCGGAAACACAAAAACCCGTTAAGGATGTACAGATCTTTATTAGTGGGCTGAACCAGCGACTGAGAACCGATGAACAAGGAAGGGTGCAAATCAATATTCCCGCTGGTGCTTATAGTGTCTCGCTGCTGCACGCAGCGTATAACAGTCAGACGCGAGATGATGTTGAGATTGAGAAAGACCAACTGACTGAATTGACCTTCAGTTTGACACCGGCGGGTGTGGAACTGGCAGAGTTTGTCGTGTTGGAGCCCCATTTGGCGGGGACACTGACGGCCGTGATCGAAGAGCAAAAAAGTTCTGCGGAAGTGGCCACCATTATGAGTGCCGAACAATTCAGCCGGGCGGGCGATAGCGATGTGGCTGCTGCCTTAAGGAGAGCTTCTGGCTTAACGTTGGTTGGCGGGCAATATATATTTATACGCGGTTTGGGAGAACGCTATTCTTCGACACTGGTCAATGGCGCGGCTGTTCCTAGCCCCGACCCGACTCGCCGGGTCGTGCCGCTGGATCTTTTCCCAACCAATATTCTGGAAAGTGTTTTGGTGCAGAAAACCTATTCACCTGATCGTCCGGGTGAGTTCGCAGGCGGTACTATTGAGATGCGGACGAGGGGAATTCCGGATGAGTTCTTTTTTAATTTTGTTGGCGATATTAGTTTTATCGATAACACCACCTTCGCCAAAGGGCTGAATTATAAAGGGGGCGATCTGGATTTTCTGGGATATGACGATGGAACGCGTGCCATGCCTGATTCGCTTAAAGCGGCTACAGCGGGAGATTCTCGCATTGAACCTAAAACGATATTCAATCCAGAGGGAAAATCGCCTGAAGAGCTGGAAAAATTAGGCGAGGATTTGTCAGATACTTGGAATGTCAAGACGAAAAACAATCCGCCGGATGGCAGACTACAGGCGGCTATGGGCGATGTGTTTGATATAGGCAATTTCAGAACGGGTTATATTGCCTCGGTTGGCTGGCGGCAGGAATTTAGGAATCAGAATGAAATCAATCGAACCTTTATTTCAACCGGCCGCGACAACCCGCTTACGAAAACGCAGGAATTTGATGTCAGAAGAACACTGCAAGAAGTGCAGTTGAGCGGTTATTTTGGAGCCGACCTTGAATATCTGGATACCCACAGGCTATTCTCAAAAACCATGTATCTGCGCCAATCGGTTGATGAGGCCAGAATTTCAGAAGGCTATACTGATGTCGAGCTCACCGATATCCGAAGGACGCGCCTGAGATATTTTTCTAATCAATTATTCATGCAGCAATTCGGTGGAGAGCACCGGTTTGATTGGGCAAAAGATTTGAAAGTGGATTGGTTGTATACCAATGCAACAGCAGACAGGGAAGATCCCAAAACCCGTGACTATCGTTATGATGAAATTACGCCGGACTCAGGAGAATTTGCTTTCTCCAGAAGATCGGACAGTAATCAGATATTGTATGGAGATTTAAAGGATAAGGATGAAAGCTGGCGTGTCGATGTCAAACTGCCCTTGGAGCCTTCCTATGATTACCGCTTCTCGCTTGAAAGTGGCTTCATAAATCAGAATAGAAATAGAAATTCGGAAAATCAGCGTTTTACCTATGTTCCGCTGGGGCCCGATGCGCGCGATGCGGCCGTTCTGGCTCAGCCACTGGAAGCTATTTTGCGGCCCGCCTA
The DNA here is from genome assembly GCA_964401225.1 of uncultured Nitrosomonas sp. Lineage (GTDB taxonomy): Bacteria > Pseudomonadota > Gammaproteobacteria > Burkholderiales > Nitrosomonadaceae > Nitrosomonas. The sequence goes on along the minus strand of CAYNXU010000124.1, from coordinate 1,476 downwards.
CATAGGGCCGAATGGCTTTCAGCTACGAGAAGTGACCCGCCCGTCCGATACTTTCAAAGGGAAATTCGATCTTTTCTCGTATTATGGGAAGTTGGATGCCAATCTCTATGACACGGTGAGAATTTCAGGTGGCTTGCGCTGGGAAGATATGAACCAAAATGTCGAGACATTTACTTCCGTGGGGAATCGGAATGAATCCGTCATATCCACCCTCGATAGGGTCGATATGCTTCCATCGGTATCGGCAACTTGGCTAATTTCTGAGAAACAACAAGTACGGGCAGGGTTTAGTCAAACGATCTCCAGGCCGGATTTCAGAGAGCTGTCACCTGCGCCGTTTACGGACATGAATACCAATCAGGAAACCATTGGTAACCCTAATCTTAAACAAACCGATGTGACGAGTTACGATTTGCGATGGGAATATTATCTGTCACCGAATGAAAATTTACTGGTGGGTTTTTTCTGGAAAGATTTGGTGTTACCAATCGAAGTGGTTGCTGTGCCAGGTAATGCAGGTTTATTGACGTTCCAGAATGCTGACAAAGCCCAGGTCTACGGTTTGGAATTTGAACTGTTGAAAAACCTTGGGTTTATTCATCCTCGTTTGGAATTTTTTACGTTTGGTGGAAACTATACTTGGTCAAGTTCGAGTGTAAAACTCACTGAAGAGAATCTGTTGGCGCAGACGACTGCAAACAGACAATTGCAGGGACATTCGGAACATATCCTCAATTTCCAGCTCGGCTATGACAATCCCAACTGGGGAACGCAGGCAACCGTTTTATACAATGTGGCCAGCGAACGTATCGAATCCGTTGGTTTGCTAGAGGCGCCCGACAAATATGAGCAGCCGTTCAATCAACTCGATTTTGTATTGAGCCAGAACATTAACAAATGGTTGGCCGCACGTTTTACGGTGCAAAATATTCTCGATGATAAATTCACCGTTATGCAAGGTGATGAGGTCACGCGTGAATTCAAGAGAGGACGACGGTTTCAACTGGGAGTGCGCATCAATTTCTAGGACAGCCTCTTAGGAGGCTGTCCTAGAATAGACTGATCTACTACGAACGAGCCTGATTGGCCGGATTTTCCGATTATTTTCGTTAAATAGAACGACTATTCGCCTCAAATAATCGAAAAATCCTGCTCAACCAGCCTCGCTCTCGCTACGATCGCTATTCTCGGACAGCCTCCTGGTATTTGTCGGCATAACTTAAACACTACCTGACTATTTACCACCCTTCAACTACTCCGATTCCAAAGATGTGCGGTATTGGTTGCAAGCGCCATCTCATCCGCTTAATCAAGCGATTCTAAATCTCGCCGTTGTGGACAGGATTTCTAACCCGAATATCTCATAAATTGCCACGCTGCTTGCTGGAAATAACTCGACGATATAGCGGCTAGCCTCCGTCCCTTTTCAACAATGACAGGCAGGAAACATAGCCAATCAAACACCCTCTATTTTTT
>CAYNXU010000123.1:0-5324 GCA_964401225.1 uncultured Nitrosomonas sp. | reverse complement strand
GGAACCATTGCGTAAGATTCAGTTATAATAATACCAGCGCGTTTCTCGGCTTCAAGCAAGGCGAATAAGGGTCCTTTTTCAGTATGATCAGGGCAGGCAGGATAGCCTGGCGCAGGACGAATTCCCTGATATTCCTCATTAATGAGTTGCTCGTTGGCAAGCGTTTCATCCTTGGCATATCCCCAGAACTCCCTACGCACACGCGCATGCATGTGTTCAGCAAAAGCCTCGGCCAGGCGATCAGCTAATGCCTTCAGGATGATGGCACTGTAATCATCATTGGCAGCCTCAAACGCCTTAACACGCTCATCGATACCAAAGCCCGCACTAACTGCAAATAATCCGATTGTGTCAACAATGCCACTTTCCTTGGGAGCGATAAAATCCGCCAAGCATAAATTGGGACGCCCGGCTGGCTTGACTGTTTGTTGCCGTAAAGCATGGTAAGTCATCAGCACTTTGGTGCGGGATTTATCAGCATAAATTTCGATATCATCATGATTCACCGAATTCGCTGGAAAGAGACCGATCACTGCATTGGCCGTGAGCCACTTTTGCTCGGTAATTTTCTTGAGCATAGTTTGCGCATCACGGAACAGATTTCTGGCCGCCTCACCTACTACTTCATCTTCAAAGATAGCCGGATATCGCCCAGACAGTTCCCATGCTTGAAAAAAAGGTGTCCAGTCGATATAGGGAACCAAGGTTTCTAGTGGATAATTCTTCAGCGTTCTAACCCCCAGAAAGCTCGATTCAGGAGGAGTGTAGTGCTGCCAATCAATTTTCAGGGCATTCGCACGCGCCTCAGCAAGGGATAACAATTGCGCAGGCCCCTTTTTACTTTTTTGCTGTATGCGGGCCTTCTCCTGCTCAGCCTTAATTTCCTGCTTATATGCAAGATGCTGATCCTGCGACATTAATTGACTGCAAACGCCAACAGCCCGGCTAGCATCAGGCACCCACACCGTTACCCCGCTATAATGTGGCGCGATCTTAACGGCAGTATGCACGCGCGAGGTAGTAGCCCCTCCAATGAGAAGCGGAATGGTGAACCCTTCACGTTCCATTTCTTTCGCCACATGAGCCATTTCTTCCAATGAAGGCGTGATCAATCCTGATAAACCGATGATATCAGCCTTTTCGTTGCGTGCAGTCTCCAGGATTTGTGCACTTGGAACCATCACCCCCATATTAATGACTTCATAGTTATTGCACTGGAGAACGACGGTGACGATATTCTTGCCAATATCATGAACATCACCTTTAACCGTCGCAATAACGATTTTCCCTTTAGGTTTGTTGTCACCGGAAATCTTTTTCTCTGCTTCGATGTAAGGTAACAGATAAGCAACCGCCTGCTTCATAACACGCGCGGATTTGACGACTTGCGGCAAGAACATTTTGCCGGCGCCAAACAAGTCACCTACCACGTTCATACCATCCATCAAAGGCCCCTCAATCACCTCGATCGGTCGCCCTCCTTTGCTTTCAATCTCCTGCCGGATGATTTCGGTATCCTCGGCAATATAGGTCGCAATCCCCTTGACCAACGCATGCGTCAATCGTTGGCGCACAGGCTCATCACGCCAAGCCAGATCTTCTATCTGCTCCTTTTTCTGTCCCTTGAAATTCTCAGCAAATTCAACCAAGCGCTCGGTTGCATCTGGGCGTCGGTTAAGTAAAACATCCTCAACTCGCTCGAGCAAATCCTTAGGGATGTCAGAATACACACCCAACTGACCCGCATTAACAATTCCCATCGTCATGCCAGCCTGGATGGCGTGATACAGGAACGCGGTATGAATGGCTTCCCTGATCGGCTCATTGCCACGAAAGGAAAAGGAAACATTGGAAACGCCACCACTTATCTTAGCGTAAGGCAATGTCTGTTTAATCACATGGGTGGCTTCGATGAAATCCACCGCGTAGTTATTATGTTCTTCAATTCCTGTGGCAACCGCAAAAATATTAGGATCGAAAATAATGTCTTCGGGGGGGAAGCCAACCGTATCGACTAATAAACGGTAACTGCGCGTACAAATTTCAACTTTGCGTGCCAGTGTATCAGCCTGCCCCTTTTCATCAAATGCCATCACAATGACTGCCGCCCCATAGCGGCGCGCAAGCCTGGCATGATAAATGAACTCTTCCTCACCTTCTTTCATACTGATGGAATTGATAATGGCCTTACCTTGAATGCATTGCAGACCCGCCTCAATTATTGACCATTTGCTGGAGTCCACCATGGTAGGCACGCGACTGATATCTGGTTCCGCCGCGATCAAGTTGAGGAAGGTGACCATGGCTTTTTGCGAATCCAACATGGCCTCATCCATATTGATATCGATAATTTGTGCACCATTTTCCACCTGGTTACGCGCAATACTTAACGCTTCCGTATAATTATCATTGAGAATCAGGCGAGCAAACGCTTTCGAACCCGTGACATTAGTACGTTCACCTACATTTACAAATAGTGAATCATCTCCAATATTAAGTGGTTCTAGGCCAGATAGGCGGAGCTTCTTGGGAATGTCCGGTATTTTTCGTGGTGCAACAGTTTGTACCGCCTCGGCGATAGCTTTGATGTGAGCAGGCGTTGTACCACAACAGCCACCCACAATATTAACGAAGCCAGACCGGGCAAATTCCTTGATCAAGCCTGCAGTGTATTCAGGCGATTCGTCATAACCGGTTTCGGAGAGGGGGTTGGGCAGGCCAGCGTTAGGATGGGTACTGGTATATACCTCAGCCACATTAGAAAGTTCTTCAACGTAGGGTCGCATTAATTCAGCTCCCAATGCGCAGTTAATCCCTACTGACAAAGGTTGAGCATGCCTAACCGAATTCCAGAAGGCTTCAGGTGTTTGCCCTGAAAGATTACGTCCGGAAGCATCGGTAATCGTTACCGAAATCATCACGGGCAAGCGCAGGTGATGTCTTTCGAAATACTGGTCAATTGCGAATAGCGCAGCCTTTGCATTCAGTGTATCGAAAATGGTTTCAACCAACAGGATATCGACTCCTCCATCAACTAAACCATGGATGGATTCCGAGTAATCCGTGACGAGTTGCTCGAAAGTAATCGAACGGAAACCAGGATCATTCACATCTGGTGAAATAGAAGCTGTTTTGGTCGTAGGTCCAATCACGCCAGCGACAAAGCGGGGTTTGTCCGGTGTCTTGGCTTCCATCGCAAGCACTTCTTCACGGGCCAATTGCGCCCCCGCAAAATTCAATTCGTAAACCAAATCCTGCATATGGTAATCAGCCATCGAAGGTGCATTGGAGTTAAAGGTATTGGTCTCGATGATATCCGCGCCAGCTTCCAGGTAACGCGCATGAATCGAACGGATGATTTGGGGCTGCGTCAGCGTCAATAAATCATTGTTACCCTTAAGATCATGGGGATAGTCGGCAAAACGATCTCCACGGTAGTCCCCTTCATTCAACTTGTGACTTTGGATCATTGTTCCCATTGCGCCATCCAGAATCAGAATACGGCGAGCAAGCAAATCTTCCAATAAGGCGGTACGATGATGATGAGTCATAATGGCGTGGTGTTTACGTTGAATACAAAGTGGTTGATTATACCCTATGACCTCAACATCATGGCTTAGAGAACCAGCGTGATTCCCATAAAAGCGACTACAATGGCTACAGCAGTTGGATAGTGTTCAAGGTTACCGCCATTTCATCAAAAATTAACAAAATTGAGATCGTTCACACAGAAATACAACGTAAAGTGTCCCACGCACTTCGCCGCTTTGTGCGACGACAAGCCCTATCTTCCCTGTTAAGAGGAATCTCTCATGGATATTTTTGAAAAAACAGTAGCAATCATTGCTGCCTGCTTACTGCTCCCTTTGACAGCCACGGGCATATCACATGCTGCAATGGATGATGGTATCAGTATAACTAAAGAGCAATCCACGAAATCAGCAAAAGCAAAAAAATTGAATGTGCAATTGGGACCCCGCCCCTTCTTTCTAGTTGAGGATATGGATGAAAGTATACTCAAAAGAAAGTTGATGAGTTGTTCAGAAGGTCCTTTTAGCAAATCGGACTTCTCGATTGGTCATCGAGGTGCACCCTTGCAATTCCCCGAACATACCCGAGAATCGTATCTAGCTGCGGCACGCATGGGTGCAGGCATCATTGAATGTGATGTCACGTTCACTCAGGACCGTGAATTGGTATGCCGTCATTCGCAATGCGACCTGCACACAACGACCAACATTCTTTCCATTCCGGAACTTGCCAAAAAATGCTCGGTACCGTTTATACCTGCTGAAATCGACCCCGCTACCGGGGAAGTAATTAGGCCTGCCACTGCCCAATGCTGCACGAGTGACATCACGCTTGCAGAATTCAAAATGCTTAAAGGTAAAATGGACGCAAGCAATTCAGCTGCAACCACGGTCGAAGCTTATTTGGGAGGAACCGCGTACTGGCGTACCGATCTGTACGCCAGCAAAGGAACGCTCCTTTCACATAAAGAAAGTATCGCATTGTTTAAGCAATTAGGCGTAAAAATGATACCTGAGCTTAAAGAACCCAGCGTACTCATGCCCTTCCAGGGAGCATTCACTCAGCAAGCTTATGCCCAGAAAATGATTGATGAGTACAAGCACGCCGGCGTGAATCCTGAAAATGTCTACCCACAATCTTCCAATTATGATGACATCCTTTACTGGATTCAGCACGAACCCGCTTTTGGCAAGCAAGCAGTCTATCTCGATGAACGTTATGAAATCGCTGAGTTCGATCATACCGACCCAGCCACCTGGAAACCCAGCATGGAAGAACTCGGCGCCCAAGGTGTCAAGATCATTGCGCCCCCAATGTGGATATTGGTCGCAGCTGATGAAAATGGCCAAATCGTCCCTTCCCTCTATGCAAAGGCAGCCAAAACAGCAGGACTAAACATCATCACATGGACATTTGAGCGCTCTGCACCCTTGGTCAATGATGGCGCCTGGTATCATCAAACGACCGATCACTTGATCAATAATGATGGTGACAAATATGTCACGCTGGATGTACTTGCCAAGCAAGTAGGCATTCTTGGCATCTTTTCTGATTGGCCCGCCACTGTTACATACTATGCGAATTGCATGAATCTGAAATAGTGCGCTATAGCAACATAAACTTAGGCAACTTCCCTGGGAAAGGTGGCAGAGGTTATTCTCCCCGCCGTCTTCTTTTTTATGAAAAGGGTCATGGGTAATACAATAATAGTCGATAACCCATTGCATTCAGCTCACTATTATCAAAATACAGCTTGATATCGATTTCACTATTTGCCGCAAAAATATTTGAGC
>CAYNXU010000122.1:2210-5360 GCA_964401225.1 uncultured Nitrosomonas sp. | reverse complement strand
TATATATGTCACCACGCGATAAAATGAGGATTCTAGCGCAAAAGCCGTCGGTGTTTACACAAAAAAGATTACGTTGGTTAACTATCCTATCCAGTTTGCCCTTATTCGGAATGGTAACTGCATTTGGTATATCGCCACCCAGCACTTCATTTCAAACTATTCCTCCAGAACGCAAGGTTATTCAGGCCCTCCCGCTTCCGGAAGCATCAATTTCTGCTGATACCAACAGTACGTTCTGGCACCAAGAAAATATCCGCCGTGGAGATACAATCGCAGCGATTCTCTCACGACTGGAGATCAATCAGCAGGATAAAACCAGTTTCATGCGTGCTGCTAAGGACAGTAAAGCAATGCGGCAGTTGAAACCAGGAGAAATTGTTCATGCTGAGACTACTGCGGATGGGGAATTGCTGGCATTACGCTATTTTTATGGTAATGGAGAGCAGTTTCTAATGGAGAAGGTTGATGATGCTTATGAGATGAGTGAACAATCTGCAGAAGCTGGCGCCCGTATACGTGTGGGTTCCGGTGTAATAGAAAGCTCCTTGTTTGCGGCGATAGATGCTGCGGGACTGCCTAGTAGCATTGCAGTACAGATTGCTAATATTTTTGCATCAGATATTGATTTTTACCGTGATTTGCATAAGGGTGATCGTTTCACGGTCGTTTATGAGACGCAACATGATAACGGCCATAATACTCAGCATGGTCGCGTCTTGGCTGCTGAATTTATTAATAAAGGTAAATCTTATCGAGCGGTATATTTTCAAGCACCCGGTGAGGAGGGTGATTACTATACACCTGCAGGCGATAGTTTGCGTAAACCGTTTTTGCGGGCACCGCTAGAATTTTCTCGTGTTAGTTCGGGATTTTCAAATGCTCGTTTCCATCCGATTTTGAAGCAATGGCGCGCTCATAGAGGCGTTGATTATGCGGCACCGACTGGTACACCTGTTATGGCAACCGCCGATGGAACTGTCGAATATAGCGGATGGCAGAATGGATATGGCAATCTGATCATATTGAAACATCGTGGAGAGTATAGTACTGCTTATGGACACCTATCAACTTTCAAAAAAGGCGTGCAAAAGTCAAAATATGTTAAACAAGGGGAAGTGATCGGTTATGTGGGTGCAACTGGAATGGCAACAGGCCCACATCTTCATTATGAGCTTCGCGTAAATGGTGTCCAGCGAGATCCGTCAAAAATAGCTATGCCTGCTGCCTTACCTGTTAGCAAAAAGAATCGAGTGGTATTTCATAGAGAAACAAAAGAGCTAGTTGCTCGGTTGGATCTTCTCCGCAATACTAATTTTGCTTCTGCTAATTAATTTCTGATGTTCCGCAAATAGATTCCAGATTAGCGAGTTAGTCGTTGGAGGAATTTCTTTATATCGGTATCATGTCTGGAACAAGTCTTGATGGGGTGGATGCGGCCTTAGTAAGTTTTTCCTCATCCACGCCTTCCTTGATCCAGACTATTTTTTTACCTTATGATGACCAGCTGCGAGCAAGGTTATTGGCATTAAACCAAGCGGGGCAAGATGAATTACATCGTGCTGCCTTGCTGAGTAATGAATTATCTAGATTGTATGCCGAGGCAGTCGTGGAACTTCTTGTTAACAGCGGTATTAGTTCACAAAGCATTACTGCGATTGGTTGTCATGGTCAGACAGTGAGGCATTGCCCTCAATCTGAAAGTGCTTACAGTATCCAATTGGGTAATGCTGCCCTGCTTGCTGAGCTTACGGGTATCACGGTCGTTGCAGATTTTAGGAGTCGCGATATTGCGGCGGGTGGACAGGGAGCGCCTTTAGTGCCAGCATTCCATCAAATATTACTGGGTCATGCACAAATCTATCGCATCATCGTTAATATTGGTGGAATTGCAAACATTACCAGCCTTTCACCGACCGGCGAGATTATTGGTTTTGATTGTGGGCCGGGGAATATGCTGATGGATGCTTGGTGTTTACAGCATAAGGGGAGCACCTATGATGACAATGGCTCCTGGGCACAAACAGGACAGAGTATTCCAGGGTTGCTGGAAGCATTTCTCACTTTCCCCTTTTTTTCCTTACCTCCGCCGAAAAGTACCGGTAGAGAGACGTTCGGCAATGATTGGCTAAACAGCTATTTACGAGGTGATGAGGCGCCAGAGGACGTGCAGGCTACTTTATTGAGGCTTACTGTGGAGGCGATTGCGCGGACCATATTGCATCATTTTCCGGAAGCGGAAGAGATTTATCTGTGTGGTGGTGGTGCGCGCAATGGAAAACTTGTGACTGAACTGAAGGCGGCATTGCCAGAAAAAAGCGTGGATTTAACCGATGTACTGGGTATCAATGCAGATTGGATGGAGGCATTTGCATTTGCTTGGTTAGCTAAACAAGCAATTAATAAAATGCCTGGTAACCTGCCTGCTGTTACAGGTGCGCAAGGCCACCGTATTCTTGGTGCAATTTATCAAGCTTAAATTTCAGAAAATAAGTAAAAGCTCAAACAGAGAAGGATGAGCCACAACCGCATGTACTAGCTGCAGAAGGATTCTTAATAATAAACTGGGCACCTTGCGGATTTTCTTGATAATCAATTTCAGCACCAATTAAATATTGGAAGCTCATTGAATCAATCAATAATTTTATACCCTCTTTCTCCATGACAAAATCATCCTCATTGATGGTTTCATCAAAAGTGAAGCCATATTGAAAGCCTGAGCATCCTCCTCCGCTTATGAAGACTCTTAATTTTAAGTTAAGATTACCTTCTTCCTCTATCAAGTGTTTAACTTTGCATGCTGCGTTTTCAGTAAAAGTTAAGTGTGGCTGGTTTTCAGTATTTATGTTAGTAGTCGTTGTGCTCATTTCATTCTACCTATTCATTATTAAATGAAGACTCTTTGCGTAAGCTATATCATTTTTATTTTGACACTTTAAAAATTAATTTGTGTCGGAAAAATGTATTGGTGTTGTCAATTTACTTCATTTAGGCGCATTGCTATTGGGAAGCATACTTAAAGATTGTTTATGGTAATAATGGCACATGCTCAATCCCTAATGTTTCTGGAAATCCAAACATGATATTCATATTTTGTACCGCCTGTCCTGCAGCACCTTTAACTAGATTGTCTGTTACTGAGAGTATCACTGC
>CAYNXU010000122.1:0-2110 GCA_964401225.1 uncultured Nitrosomonas sp. | reverse complement strand
CGAATCATGGGTGTAAGGTGGGGTACGAATGTAAGGCCAACTTGTTTTTTGGCTATCTTGGATAAGCCCTGTTTTATTTCTGGTAGATGACGATGTCCAGGTACGGCATAGGATTTAAAATTATCTCCGGCTTCTGAGAATAATGTTTGAACCTCAGCTTTACGACCCGCACCTGATACCCCTGATTTTGTATCAGCTATCAGTTGATTAATATCTATCGCTTCCGCTTCAATTAATGGCAGAAAACCGAGTTGTACTGCTGTAGGGTAACAACCCGGATTGGCTATTAGTTTGGCTTCTTTTATTTGTTCTCTGTTTATTTCGGGTAGGCCATAAATGGCTTCAGCAACTAATTCAGGGCAGGCATGCGGCATTGCATACCATTTTTCCCATTCTGCGATATGCTTGATACGGAAATCAGCAGATAGATCAATGATACGAACACCCGCATCAAATAAAGATCTTGCTTGTTGCATAGCAACCCCATTGGGGGTTGCAAAAAAAACGAGATCACATTTGTTTAGCTTTGCTTTGCTGGGATCAGAAAACTTTAGTTTTACTTGCTTACGTAAACTAGGAAATAGTTCATCAACGTGCATACCCGCTTCTTGGCGCGAAGTAATTACTTCTAACTTAACTTTTGGGTGCTGGGCGAGAATGCGTAGCAATTCAACCCCTGTGTAACCCGTTCCGCCTACTATACCGACTTTAATCATAGTGTTTTTTGCAGAAAAACATATATTTTAGTTCTATTAAAACAAAAAAGCCGCCAGTAAGGGCGGCTTTTTTTTAAAAAGATAAGTAAATTATCGTTTAGAAAATTGTTTACGTCGACGAGCTTTGCGCAGACCAACTTTTTTCCGTTCAACTTCACGTGCGTCGCGTGTTACAAAGCCGGCCTTACTTAAAGTAGGTTTAAGCGTGGCATCAAAATCAATCAAGGCCCTAGTCACACCATGGCGTACTGCGCCGGCTTGTCCTGATTCTCCACCCCCGCAGATATTGACCATTATATCTAGATTTGTCATGTTGCCAGTTAATTCAAGTGGCTGGCGTACAATCATGCGGCCAGTTTCACGTGAGAAATATTCATCAACTGGCTTATTGTTTATGGTGAATAGGCCATTTCCCGGTTTAATAAATACTCTAGCTACAGCGCTCTTTCTGCGGCCAGTTCCGTAATTGTAGTTTATTGCCATAAATTAAGTTCTGACTTCTAATAGTTTTGGTTGCTGTGCAGTATGCGGATGAGAATCACCTGCATATACCTTAAGTTTTTTAAACATGGCATAACCTAAAGGGCCTTTGGGTAGCATACCTTTAACTGCTTTTTCTAAAGGCCTTCCAGGAAAACGCGCGTGCATCTTCTTGAAATTTGTTTCGTATATTCCGCCAGGATAACCACTGTGCCGGTAATATTTTTTGTCTTCCGCTTTATTGCCAGTTACGCGTATCTTATCAACATTAACGACAACAATATAATCGCCTGTGTCGACATGGGGGGTATAGATAGGCTTATGTTTTCCTCGTAACCGATGGGCTATCGCTGCGGCCAATCTTCCTAAAACTTTATCAGTTGCATCTATAACAAACCAATCATGTTTAACTTCGTGTGGTTTGGCTGAAAAGGTTTTCACTGAACTTATCTCGCTCTCTTTGTTGAGTATTTCTTTTTTTGGATATAAATCGACCGTGGATATTATGCTAAATCAGGGCGATTGTCAATTTTGAATTCTCTACAAAATTTACTGGGGAAGATGGTCTTCTCTTCAAGAAATGTGTAAAATCCGGGTTCATTTTTATTGTTATCATTTCAAGTAAGTACGATCGGTTAATTCAGTGGCTCTTTTCGTTCAAAAATATGGTGGAACATCGGTAGGTAGTACCGAGCGTATCAAAAATGTGGCCCGGCGTGTAGCAAAATTCTATGCCGCTGGCCACGAGTTAGTCGTCGTAGTCTCCGCCATGAGTGGGGAAACTAATCGTCTAATCGCTCTGGCTAAAGAAATTCAAGCTAATCCTGAACCCCGCGAACTTGATGTAATGGTTTCGACAGGGGAGCAAGTTACCGTTGCGTTATTGGCAATGGCGTTAATGGAACTCAATATTA
>CAYNXU010000121.1:0-5398 GCA_964401225.1 uncultured Nitrosomonas sp. | reverse complement strand
CATAGACAGGGCAAGGTCGCGAATCAAGAAAAATAAGATTGGAGATTGGGGTTATAGCTTGCGAGAATAAAAACTCTTTGTTATGGACCTGACCCTGCAGCTGTGGTAGCTATCGCAGATATCGGCCAGGAGTATGAAGTCGATCCAATAAAAGACCTTCGTCCAGTATGCCCAAATTGCCACGCTATGCTGCATAGAAAAGGAAATATAGGTATAGACGAGCTACGTAGCGAGATATCATTTAACAAAGCATTGCAGCGGACAAGCCGCTGAATGCGGCGCTAAGCCATAGAGAGAAGAATGAAGCTGGAAACAACGCAAGTCACAGTACGAGAAAGGGGACAGGTCGAGCACGAGAAAGGGGACAGGTCGCGAATCAAGAAAGATAAGAACGGCGATTGGGGTTATTGTTCACAAGAAGAATTCTTGGATTTGGACCTGACCCTGAGGCACTTGTTTCTGGGTGAGAACTAAACCAAAAAGACCAGCATCTTTATGCTCAGAATCAGTGATATCACGGCGAATATTTTTTTCAAATGAGCTTTTGGCAAACCATGAGAGCAGCGAGCGCCATAGGATGCCGCAATAGCACTAGTGATCGCTATTATCAAAAATGCTGGTATATCGATGAATCCAATGGTATAGGGATTGCTTGATGTGATAGGCCAGCCGCTGATCATGTAGCCAACGGTACCCGTGGTGGCAATGAAAAATCCGATTGCCGCTGAAGTGCCAATAGCGCTTTTTATGCTCACATTCTTATAACCGAGGTAGGCAACGACGAGGAAACCGCCACCTACTGCGGCAAGTACCGATACAGATCCGATTCCGATTCCGGCTGCAATTAATCCACGAAAGGTTGCTGGTTTTGAGTCAGGTTTCAGTTGCCAATTAAGAAACATTTGCCCTGCTACAACTGCCATGAACAATGCAAAAAATATAGCAATGTAGGTTGAGCTAACGTTGGCGGCGATTTGGGTAGACAGAAAGGCGCCCAAAATTATTCCAGGCGCCATTCCACCAACCATCTGCCACACAACGGCGCCTCGAGAATTGTGTGCGTGGATGCTTGCTACTGAAGAAATGATCATGCAGGCCAGTGACGTCCCTAGCGCCAAATGAACGGTGTTATCAATGCTTATACCTTGGTAAGAAAAAATAGATGCCAGTAAAGGAACCAGCATTCCACCGCCACCAAGTCCCAGTAAGCCGACCATAAAGCCAACTAGGGTACCCAATGCAATATACAGCAATATCCATTCGATGTCCGGCATATAAATCTAACCTATTGTTGAGTTTTTTTGGAGCAACCAAGCGGTTTCCGTCGACGCAACTTTCCCTTTCAATCCACCGGCAACTATCTTGCTTTCAACGGATTTCAATTGGTAAGAAGAACCATAGTGTTGTTTTATTTCGCCTTCACTCACTGAAAACGGTGGGCCATCCATTAGCAGTTGATCGTATTCATAAGTGATCAGCAACTGCGGTGCAGCGCCAGTTATGTTCATCAGATGTAACGTATATTGCTCTCGTATGCGTGCAGGCAGTGCAACTAAAGCAGCGCGATCGTATATTACGCTTATAGGTCCAAGAAATTCAGCAGACACATCAAAAATATCACCCACTAATATGTCTATATTTTTAGCGGAATAGCGAGCCAATTTCCCAATTTTGGAAATTTCTGGTTCTAAGCCGAGTTCTTTAAACAACTCGCTAATAGCGAACATGCTCAATTCTGCACCAACAACTTGATAACCACAGGCAAGCAGCCATTCAAAATCACGTGTCTTGCCACACAGCGGCAGGAATATACGGTTGCCCTTTGCAAGATTTAATTCAATAAGATATTTTTTTAAAAAAGGATTTACCTCACTTTCATGAAAACCAATATCACCTTGTTCCCACTTTTGATGCCAAATACTCGCCTCCATAGCAACTCCTTAATTTCTAAAAGTTTTATAACAAGCCCTCAATTTGAAGGCTTAACTGTTGTACTAATTTGCGTGCTGAGTTAGGATAAAAGCTCAAGTCAACTTGAAGTCAAGTATTAATTACAATTGGTGAAATAATGGATATATCCGAGGTTGCAAAGGTATCTGGATTACCTGCCTCAACGTTACGATTTTATGAGGAAAAAGGATTGATCCAGTCTAATGGCCGGAATGGATTGCGCCGCTTATTTAGCGCTAATGTTATAGAGCGGCTTGCTTTAATATCTTTGGGGCGAAGCGCTGGTTTTTCGCTAGATGAGATTGCAGAAATGTTTACGCCTGATGGACCTGACATTAATAGAGCGCTGCTTTTAGCCAAGGCGGATAAGCTGGATAGAATGATCGAAGAACTGACCGCTATGCGTGATGGACTCCGTCATGCAGCAGTCTGCAAAGCATCAAGTCATTTTGAGTGCCCAAAATTTCTACGCCTTCTCCGTATTGCTGGTAAAAATCGGTTTAGGCAGCCCAATAAACTGAAGGAAAACAAACCCAATCGAGGTGTGCAAGAAGAAGTGTAGGCGGGCAAATAAACACGCACATAGACAGGCTCCACATAGACAGGGTCACGCATAGACAGGGTCAGGTCGCGTATCATGAATAATAAGGACGGCGATTGGGATTATTGTTCACAACATAAGAATTCTTGGATTTGGACCTGGACCTGGACCTGACCTTACTTTGTGCGGCGAACAACCTGCCCCTATCTTTGCTGTCCTGTTTATTTCAAAACACATCCACACCTAAGCCTGTACAAAAGCGTCTCAGACATCTGCCCACATGCGCAGGAGATTGTGATAGCAGGATACCAGTGCGACGATCTCTGGGCTTTCCGGCGCATGTGCGCGTAATCCTTGAATCGATGAATCAAGTTGTAGCAGTAGAGCGCGCTGACTCACGTCTCGTACCATGCTTTGTACCCAGAATACCGCGACATCCCGGTAACCATCGCGGATAGGTTCTACCCGATGTAGACTGCCTGATGGATAGAGGACGAGATTTCCGGCAGAAAGTTTGATGCGCTGGGTTCCATAGGTATCTTCAATGATCAGTTCGCCGCCTTCATATTCATCTGGCTCGGATAGAAACAGCGTGCCGGATACATCGGCACGCATGGTCTGGGGGCCAATACGAATTGCATTGTCAGCATGAGTGCCAAATTCCATGCCTGGCCCATAGCGGTTGAATAGAGGGGTACAAACCTGCCTGGGCAAAGCTGCAGAAACAAACAACGCATTGCGTTGCAATGCTTCATGCACCATCCCTGTCAGTACCTTTGTCTCATGTGCGTGAGTAGCCAGTTGCAGATTATTCTTGACCTGAGCAGCCAGTTCTCCTGCAGTAACCCGGCCGTCTCCAAATTGGGCAGCCGAATAAATGGAACGAATATAGGAAAGCTGCTCAGCAGCTAGAATATTATCAATGACGAGAAGCATTTTTTATTTGTATGGCAATTTTTGGTTAATCACTAGGAGGCTGTCCGAGAATAGGCTGATCTACTGCGGACGAGCCTGGCTGACTGGATTTTCCGATCCTTTTCGTTAAATAGAACAACTATTCGCCTCAGATAATCGAAAAATCCTGCTCAACCAGCCTCGCTCTCGCTACGATCGCTATTCTCGGACAGCCTCCTGGGTACGCTTAGAAACGTAGGCGAACACTGATCTGCCCGGTTAAAGGCATACCCGGCAAGGCGGATCTTGCTTGCCCGGACTGATAGTATTTCTCGTCAAACAGATTGAACACATTGCCTTGTAGGGTGAAGTGCTTATGAATATATGACACGCTGGCATCAACCCGTGCATAGCCAGGCAATGTCACTTCATTGACGTTATCCGCATAACGTGAACTTGCGAAAAATACGCCGCCGGCAATTTCCCATTGTGGCGTGATACGGTAACTTGTCCAAATCGTGCCGCTGTGATCGGGCACATTGATCGGTTTCTTGCCTTGCAGCGACTGGTTGATGCCACTGACCGTACCTACTGCCATCGTCGTAGACTTGGTGATCTCAGCATCCAGGTAAGCATAGACAGCAGAAAGATTCCAGTTAGGCAGCAGCTCGCCAGCCAGGCCGAACTCAATGCCGTCGGTACGCTGCTCACCGGCCAGCACATTGAGTAGGGGATCGTTGGGATTGGTAGTGCGTGCATTGGTTTTTTCCAACCGGAAAATTGCACCTGTTAGCGATAATCGATTATCAAAAAGATCCAGCTTGGTACCAATTTCAAAATTCTGATTCTGCTCAGGACCAATACCTGTTGTTGCAGCCGTCAGGTTAAAAGTTTCAGCGGAAGGATTAAACGATTTTCCATAGCTGAAATAATGGGATTGCCAGTTCGTCGGCTGCCATACAATGCCTGCGCGCGGACTGAATTCATCGATTTTGTTGGAAAGTACGGTATTGGTCAATTTGTCGATCTGTTTTGCTTCCAACACATCGTAGCGCGTTCCTCCAAGCAGCTTCAACTGAGGGGTGATCTCGATCTGATTAAGCACATAACCCGCAACAGTCTGTAGGGTGATAGACCGATTTGTCGCAAGCGTTCCTGAGAAATCATTAGCCCGTCCTGAGCCCACGGAGGAGGCGAGCACCGGATTGAAAATAGAGATGGCGCCCACTCCCGTTGAATTCTTGGAGCGGTAAGTAAAATCCTCCCAGCCAATTTCTGTGCCAAAATACAAGGTATTCTTGAAGCCCAGTATGGGTTTATTGAAACTGAAATCCGTCTGATTAAAGAAGTTTTCCTGTGGACTGTCACGCAGTGCCTGTGTGCGTGCAACTGTCGAATTTGCGCCGGCTTCTGTAACCGCGCCATATAGATGCGTGCGGTAGAGGCGATCATAGTTCCCATACCGGAAAGTATTACGTACCTTGAAATCGCTTGAAAAGCGGTGAGTCAGCGTGGCAGTTGCAATCGTGGCATCGATTTTCTGCAATCGATCATCACCAAAACCATAAAACCGCTTGATAGACACCTCTGCGGGTTGCCCCTGATACATCGGTACACCATAATCAAATACACTGTCTTCATGTTGATGCAGCAGATGCAGGACAAGATTCGTATTCGGCGTAAAATCAAGTCGCACGGAGGGCGCGACGCCCCAACGGTTGGTGAAGTTAAAATTGCGGTAAGAATCTGCATCCTGATAAAGCGCATTGAGACGGAAAGAAATATTTTCCGTGGGTGCGATACCGACATCGGCTGTTGCTCGTTTGAAATCAAATGCACCGTAAGTAAAGTCTGCCGAAGCGAATGGATCGCCTTGTGCAATGGGTTGTTTAGTAACGGTATTAATAATTCCACCGGTTGCGCCACGCCCGAATAGCACGGAAGACGATCCTTTGAGCACTTCCACGCGATCCATAAAAAAAGTGTCCCGGAAATATTGGCCGTTTTCTTTTG
>CAYNXU010000120.1:1760-5430 GCA_964401225.1 uncultured Nitrosomonas sp. | reverse complement strand
GCGGTATAATTATTCCTTTTCAAAAACAGATTAAATTGATATGACCACCATAGTATCTGTACGACGTGGCAAACAAGTCGCATTGGGCGGCGATGGGCAGGTGACGCTTGGTGCTGTGGTTGCTAAATCCAGCGCGCGCAAGGTGCGCAGGCTTTACCATGGCAAGATTCTGGCAGGCTTTGCTGGTGGAACAGCCGATGCGTTTACCTTGTTTGAGCGCTTTGAAGGTAAGCTGGAGAAACATCAAGGTCACCTCATGCGATCTGCTGTCGAGCTCGCCAAGGATTGGCGGACTGATCGTATCTTGCGGCGTCTTGAAGCCATGCTCGTGGTGGCGGATAGTGAGGTTACCCTGATCATCACCGGGGCGGGTGATGTGATCGAGCCTGAGTTAAGCCTGGCTGCAATCGGTAGTGGAGGCGCTTACGCACAGGCAGCCGCCCGGGCATTACTGGAGAATACGGATTTACCAGCCAAGGAGATTGTCTCCAAAGCCCTTACCATTGCGGGTGATCTTTGTATTTATACCAACCAGGCTCACGCCATCGAGTCCCTCGATTAATTTGATTCATTCCTCCGAGAAGCTATTACCATGTCACAAATGACTCCCCAGGAAATCGTTCACGAACTCGACAAACATATTATCGGTCAAGTTGCCGCAAAGCGTGCAGTTGCCATTGCACTCAGAAATCGCTGGCGTAGGCAGCAAGTGGCTGATCCGTTGCGGCAGGAGATCACACCCAAGAATATTTTAATGATTGGTCCCACCGGCGTAGGTAAAACAGAAATTGCGCGACGACTGGCGAAGTTGGCGGATGCACCGTTCATCAAGATCGAAGCGACCAAGTTCACTGAAGTCGGTTATGTCGGGCGCGATGTTGATTCCATCATCCGTGATCTCGTGGAATCTGCCATCAAGCAGGGGCGCGAACAGGAAATCAGGAAAATGCGGCCGCTCGCGGAAGATCGCGCTGAAGAACGGATACTCGATGTGTTGTTACCCCCTGCGCGCGATCTGGATTTCCGTGCAGAAAGCGAGGAAACGAGTGCTACCCGCCAGAAATTCCGCAAAAAATTGCGTGAAGGCGATTTGGATGATAAAGAGATAGAAATCGAGGTGGCGACGCCGCAGGCGAATATGGAGATCTTCGCGCCGCCAGGTATGGAAGAACTCACTTCGCAGATTCAGGGCATGTTCCAGACGATGGGGGCAGGCAAAAAGAAAGCGCGCAAACTTACGATCCGAGAAGCCAAGAAAATCCTGATCGAGGAAGAAGCCGGACGATTGATCAATGACGAAGAGCTTAAGTTGCGCGCTGTGCAGAATGTCGAGCAAAACGGTATCGTATTTCTTGACGAGATCGACAAGATCACCAGTCGCTCTGAAGCATCGGGTGCTGATGTATCGCGCCAAGGCGTGCAACGTGATTTATTGCCGCTGGTTGAAGGCACGACCATTTCAACCAAATATGGCATGATCAAGACCGATCATATTCTGTTCATTGCCAGTGGCGCGTTTCATCTCGCTAAACCTTCTGATCTGATTCCCGAGTTGCAGGGGCGTTTTCCGATCCGGGTAGAATTGGGCAGTCTGAGTGCAGATGATTTCGAACAAATCCTCACCAATACCGATGCCTGCCTGACACGGCAATATCAAGCCCTTTTGAAAACTGAAGGAATCGAGTTGAGTTTCTCGGAGGATGCCATCAAGCGATTGGCCGAGATTGCTTTTTCGGTTAACGAGAAAACGGAAAACATCGGTGCACGAAGACTGCATACCGTCATGGAAAAGCTGTTGGAAGAAGTCTCTTTCAATGCCACCAAACGCAGTGGGGAGTCGATCGTCATTGACGCGGTATATGTCGATACCCGCCTCAAGGAACTCTCCCAGAGTGAGGACTTGGCCCGATATGTGCTGTAATCACGCCGCTTTCTAGGGAATTTTCCGTGCTAACGCCGGAGGTCGTTATACTCAGTGGTGTGCGCACCGCAATCGGAGATTACGGTGGAGCGCTCAAGGATATTGCGCCTAGTACACTGGCAGCAAAAGTAGTTCGTGAGGCAATCACGCGTGCTGATGTCGATACGGCTGAAGTGGGCCATCTGGTGTTTGGTCATGTCATCCACAGCGAGGCGCGCGATATGTATCTCGCGCGTGTGGCGGGTCTGGAGGGGGGATTACCGCAATCGATAGCGGCACTGACATTGAACCGGGTTTGCGGCAGCGGTTTACAGGCTATTGTCTCGGCCGCTCAGTCGATAGCGTTAGGCGATACCCACATAGCGGTTGCGGGTGGAGTCGAATCGATGAGCCGAGGAGGGTATCTCTTGCCCTCTCTACGCTGGGGGCAGCGCATGCGAGATACCCAGGCGGTCGATATGATGGTCGGTGCGCTGACTGACCCGTTTGATCAAGTCCATATGGGCGTGACGGCAGAAAACATTGCCAAGAAGTGGGCTATTAGCCGCGAGGAACAGGATCGTTATGCCATGGAAAGTCATCGGCGAGCGATAGCGGCGATCAAGCATGGCCACTTCAAATCACAAATCCTGCCTATTGCAATTCCGGCGCGTGAGGAGGTTACGTTTTTCGATACCGATGAACATCCGCGTGCACAGATTAGCTTGGAAAAATTAGCCGGGCTGCCGTGTGCATTCCAGCCCGAAGGGACGGTGACCGCAGGTAATGCATCTGGTATCAACGATGGTGCTGCTGCGATGGTGCTCATGGCGGCGCGCACTGCAGAACAGAGGAACCTCAATCCGTTAGCGCGTTTGGTTGCTTATGGTCATGCCGGCGTTGATCCCAATTACATGGGGATTGGTCCAGTACCCGCCGTGCAGCAGGCATTGCAACGTGCCGGGCTTAAACTTGCTGACATCGATGTCATTGAATCCAATGAAGCTTTTGCTGTTCAAGCTTGCGCGGTTGCGCGCGAACTCGGTTTTGATCCAGCCAAAACGAACCCGAACGGCGGTGCAGTGGCATTTGGGCACCCGATTGGAGCGACTGGTTGCATTTTGTCAGTCAAGGCGATCTATGAATTGCATCGCACAGGCGGACGTTATGCGTTGGTCACGCTGTGTATTGGCGGTGGACAAGGGATAGCGGCCATCTTCGAACGACTATGATGAAACCTGAAGAGAGATTACTTATCAAATAAAGGCCCGTTATGTCCACACTGACACAATCTCCCGCCTGGCAAGCTTTACAAGCGCATCAACCCGTTATCGCACAGCAGCATTTGCGCGCGTTGTTTGCGCAGGATAAGCAGCGCTTTGAGAAATTTTCCCTATGCTATAACGATATCCTGCTGGATTACAGCAAGCAGCCTGTTACGGATGCAACCATGCACCACTTGTTGGCACTTGCGCGCCAACAAGGGCTGGAAAACTGGATTAGCCGCATGTTTCGCGGAGATAAAATCAATGCAACTGAAAATCGCGCTGCGTTGCATGTCGCTTTGCGTGCTGATCAACCGGTTCTGCTCGATGGGGTGGATGTCTTGCCCGAGGTAAAGCGAGTTCTGCAACAAATGGAACGCTTTACGGTGGCCGTGCATCAAGGTGAACGCAGGGGATATTCCGGTTTGTGTTTTACAGATATCGTCAATATCGGTATCGGCGGGTCCGATCTAGGGCCGGTGATGGTGACCGAGGCGCTCAAGCC